>JAHDSS010000231.1 GCA_018432565.1 Kiritimatiellia bacterium | reverse complement strand
TTGAACAGTGATGAGCCAGGCATTTCGCGGATGGGGGGGTGCGCGATGATTTACGGTCTGACCCCGATCATGTCTCGAATATCGCGAAGCAAACAAAAATAGAGAACGGGATCCCTGTATCGCTGGAGGGGCAAACTTCGTCTTGCCCGGAATGGAGAAGATGGACGCAAAATGCTACAATTGACGGGCTGACCCTATGCTTGTCGGCGGCTGTTCCCTCTGCCGGCCCCCCGTCCTTCGTCTTCAGTCTTCTCCCTACAGCCTCCTGCCCTCTGCTTTCATTCCCCTTCTCTTGCCGGGGGAGGGGGGCGTGTGCCAGAATGCGGGCCGGATCAACGGCATGGGCCGGGAGGAGGACTGGATTGGGTCGGACGGACAACAACGAGTCGGGAACGAGGCCGGGGTTCCGGGGCCTGGGTGCCTGGATTCCGGGCCTGGCGCTGGTTCAGAGATCGCCGGGGCGGGTCATTGTGTTCGGAGGACTGGGCCTCTGGCTGGCCACCGGGCTGATGCATCGCATCAAGCCCCTGCCGGCGGGGCTGGACCACATGGGTTCGTATGCGCCGGCCGGGGAGGTCGCCTTCCTGCGCGACGTGACCTGGCTGGACGGGGAGGGGCGGCGGCAGGTCGATCAGCAGATCTTCGACCGGGTGCTGGAACTGGTGGGGCAGGCGGAGAGCCTGCTGGTGCTGGACCAGTTCCTGTTCAACGACTACCTGGGATCCGCGACCAATGCCCTGCGTCCGCTGTCCCGCGAACTGACCGAGGCGATCGTCCGGCGCCGCCGGGAACGCCCGGACCTGGAATGCTGGTTCATCACCGACCCGATCAACACCGTGTACGGCGGGCAGGAGTCCGCCCTGCTCGAGCGCCTGCGCCGGGCGGGCGTCGTGGTGGTGCCGACGCGGCTGACCCGCCTGCGGGACAGCAATCCCCTGTACTCCGCCCTGTGGCGCCTGGGGCTGCGGGTCTGGCCGCGCCGCTGGGGGCCGATGCTGCCGAATCCGTTCGGGCGCGGCCGCGTCCCGCTCGCCAGTGTGTTCGAACTGCTGAACTTCAAGGCCAACCACCGCAAAACCGTCATCGCCGATCGTGGCGGGGTGCTGACGGCGCTGGTGTCCTCCGCCAATCCGCACGACGGCAGCAGCGCCCACCACAACGTCGCGCTGGAATTCACCGGACCGGCGGTTCGGGATCTGCTGGCCACCGAGGCGGCCGTGTGCGCCCTGTCGGGGCAGCCGGTCCCCGAGCCGCCCCCGGCCCCAGCCTCAGAGCCGCGCGCCGCCGCCGCGGATGCCCCCGAAGTCCGCGTCCTGACCGAAAACGCCATCGAGCGGGCCGTTCTTGATCTCATCCGGGGCGCGCAGGCGGGCGAGGAACTGGATCTGGCGATGTTCTACCTGTCATCGCGGCCCGTGGTCCGGGCCCTGGCGGGGGCCCAGCGGCGCGGGGTCCGGCTGCGGGTGCTGCTGGATCCCAACAAAGACGCCTTCGGCCGGGAGAAAAACGGCGTCCCCAACCGTCCGGCGGCGGCGGAACTGGTGCGGGCGGGCGTTCCCGTCCGCTGGGCCGCGACCCACGGGGAGCAGTTCCATTCCAAGATCATCCGGCACCGCGCCGCGGACCGGGAATCGGCGATCCTCGGATCGGCCAACTATACCCGGCGGAACCTCGGCAATTTCAATCTGGAAACCTGCGTGCAGCTCCGGGGCCCGGCGGAGGCCCCCGTGTTCCGGGACATGAAGCACACCATGGACCGGGCCTGGGTCAACACCGACAGCCGGATTCTCTCCACGGACTACGCCGAATACGCGGACTCCTCCTGCCTGCACGCCTTGCTCTACCGCATCCAGGAAGCCACCGGCCTGTCCACGTTCTGATCCGGGCCTATTCTGATCCGCTGCAACCCCGAATCCCGACTTTCCAAGAGGTCGGGACGAATTGGGAATGGGATTGGTTGTAGCCGGTCGCGCCGCGGCCGGCAGCTGCCCGTCTCAGGAAAATGGACGATTCGCCACAGAGATCACAGCGCGGCGGGGCCGCAACCAAAATGAGTCTGAACTCATGAAAAGGAGTGGGAATAAGCAGGAAAACAGGAACACAGGAAAACCTCGAAATGGAGGGCTGGAGGGGCAGGCTCTGTCCTGCCCGGTTTCTGGATTATCAATATAGCCTCGTAAAAACGTGCACAAAAAAGACGAAGTGGCCAGATGTAGTATATTGAACAGATCGGATCGAGTGTAGCCGGTCGCGCCGAGGCCGGCGGGGACTCCGGTCCGGTTCAGCCACGGATGGACAGCAAGACAGGAACCGAAAACAGCCAGCTACGGATGGTACGGATCACAACACAAGACCAGGGTCGAATCCGGACAATCCGTAAAACCACGCCCGCCCGCGTGGCAGGTCCGTAGCCGGGTTGACGTCTCGCTGCTGCAGCCGGTCGCGCCGAAGCCGGCGGCTGTTCCCGCTGTCCTCTGCTCCCTGTTCACCGTCCTCTGTCCCCTGTCTCCTGATCTGCCCCTTTTCGTCGCCCTGACTTGCCGGGGGAGGGGGAATATGCCAGAATCCAGGCCAGTTCAAAGGCATAGGCCAATCAGGAGGATGGGTTTGGGCATGGATGAGAACAGGATACCGGACGTGGGTCTGGAAATGCCAATGGAAACAGGCGGAACCCTGCTTCAGCAGAACATCATTTCATAGGACTGACCCCTCTTGGGCCGTGACTGACAAGCAGATCAAGAAGCTGACCAAACCGGTCAGATACGTGCGGCGGGGGGCATCATGAAGACGCCCTACAACCCCACGGCCCTTCCCATCAACAAGCTCGACTGGGAGGTGTTGATTCCGCGGATCGGGATGGCGCAGGCGGCGGTGGCGCGGTTTGACGGGATTTTGCAGGCGATGGTGAACCCGGAGTTGCTGCTCTCGCCGTTGACGACGCAGGAGGCGGTGCTGAGTTCGAAAATCGAGGGCACGCAGGCGAGCCTGGAAGACGTCCTGCAATACGACGCGGCGCCGCGCGCGGATGCGGAACATCGCGACGATATCCAGGAGGTGCAGAACTACCGCGCGGCGATGCGGAAGGCAGTGGGCTGGCTGAAGAAGTCCGGGTTGACGGTGGATGTGATTCGACAAACCCACAAGGTGCTGTTGTCGGGAGTGCGCGGCCAGGGCAAGACGCCGGGCAAGGTGCGGACGACGCAGAATTACATCGGCTATCGGGGGGAGTCGATCGAGAAGGCGATCTTTATCCCGCCCGCGCCGGATGTTCTCCCCGCCGCGCTGAAGGATCTGGAAGGATTCTGCGATACCACGCAGCGGGATACCATTGTCCAGACGGCGCTTGTGCACGCGCAGTTTGAGTTGTTGCATCCGTTTCTGGACGGAAACGGACGCGTGGGGCGCATCCTGATCCCGCTGATGCTCTTCTCGAAGGGGTTGATCAGCCGTCCGACATTCTACATCAGTGAATATTTTGAAGAGAACCGGCTCCAATACTACCGGCGGTTGGCGGCGATTTCGGAGGAGCAGGATTGGCAGGGGTGGAGCGAGTTCTTCCTGACAGCGGTTTCGGAACAGGCCGAGCTGAATGCCCGGCGTGCCGGGGCCATGCTGAGACTCTACAACGACATGAAAGACGTGATCAACCGGGTGACACGATCGCAACACGCGTTGGAGACACTCGACGCGCTGTTCGCCAGCCCCTTTATGACCAAGTCCGATTTCGTGAAGCGCACGAAAATTGCTACGCGTTCGGCCGAACGTCTGCTTCCTCAACTTGAAGCGGCGGGTATTCTCACCATTGCCGAGCCGGGCTCCGGCAGCCGCCCGACCGTGTTTGTGTTCAAGCGGCTTCTGGCTATTACCGAGCAACGAGAGGGCTTTTGATGATGTGGCCGCGAATCATTTGTCCGCCACGGCTGGCGGAGAAATCGGATTTGTCCGCCACATGTGGCGGACAAGCACAGATCGTCCGCCACGCATGGCGGACAAGCCGCAGTTGAGGGCCGCCTGTGGCACTCAACGCGTTTTGCGTGCCACGGATGTCCTGCAAATCGGATATGGGTGTCATGCGCACTGCACAAACCGTTGGATGCATGGGAGGATCGCATAGCATGAAGTTCCAATGTTAAAAGGTCGAGTTGACCAGCGGGCGGGGCCGGCATCGCCCGTCCGTTCGGGGAACGGATCATTGCCGGTTTGGAGCACATCCGCGCAAAGGAGAACGAGTATGAAGGCTCCGCCCGTTCCCGGATGGAAGGCCACCATATCGAAACAACCGGTATTCATTCCCAATGCCACAAGGGATGCGATTGCCGAAACCATCATGACGGAAGTACCCGCCTGGGAAGATCCTCAAACGGGAAAAATCTATCTGGATGGAGAGGCCCATGAGATGTTGGATGCAGTCAAGGCCCGGCATCTGGGTATTCTGTTGCCGGATCAGTTGCGCGCCATGCGCAAGGCCATCGGCCTGACCCAAAAGAAGATGGCCGAACTGCTGCAGTTGGGGGAAAAGACCTGGACCCGCTGGGAAACCGGGGCAGAGCGGCCATCCCGATCCATGAATGTCCTCCTGTGCGCCCTCCACGAAGGAAAAATCGATGTCGGCTATCTACGGTCCAAGCTTCGGGTGCCGGCTCTGGACCTGCCGACGGTTGGATCCGAACCTGCGGCACAGGCGGAAAAGGGCGTGGCGGAATCTTCTGCAAGATACGGCACTATGGCCGAGTGATCGAAAAAACCGTCGCCCCCTTAGCCAATCCCATTCCCGCGTCTGTCGTCATGCACCTGTCTTCTTGGATGAAATGGCAGGTTCGCATATATGTGAACACCGGCGGGGTAAAAATATCAATTTATAGGACCGACCCCTTGACGACCCCTTGACGGCGGGGGGGATTCCGGTCCGGTGCAGCCACGGATGGACAGCAAGACAGGAACCGAAAACAGCCAGCTACGGATGGTACGGATGGTACGGATCACAACACAAGACCAGGGTCGAATCCGTACAATCCGTAAAACCACGCCCGCCCGCGTGGCAGGTCCGTAGCCGGGTTGACGTCTCACTGCTGCAGCCGGTCGCGCCGCGGCCGGCGGTTGTTCCCGCTGTCCTCTGCTCCCTGTTCACCGTCC
>JAHDSS010000286.1 GCA_018432565.1 Kiritimatiellia bacterium | reverse complement strand
CGCGTCGTTGGGATTACGGCAGACCAGGACGGCCTGATAAGCCAAGGCTCCGCGGAAAAGCCGCGTTAGGCCATGCAGCACGATCAGCGTCCAGCGGAACGGTCGTTTGCGGAGGAAGGGAAAAACGATGGCGATGGGGATGGAGGTGACGGCGGTCTCTTCTACGACCCATCCGGTTTTTGCTAGCATTTTGCGCATCGACTTCAGGGTGTAGAATCGAAGGTGCGTTCGGTCCAAGAGACCCTTGGTGTGGTAGGGAAATCTGCCAACCAGCAAATTGAGGCGTATATAGAGGTTGGCGACGTTGGGCAGAGACACGATCAGGATGCCTTCCCGTTTCAGTCCCGTTTTCAGCTTGGACAGGAGTGTTTCCGGATCGACCAAGTGCTCCAGGATATCGGCGGCCACGATGACATCGTAGGAAGGCTGGCCCTCTTCCGGCCGGTAGTTGATTTGCTCGGCATTGGCCACTTTGACGTTTTGCGCGAAAGGCATCGCCATCGAGGCAAACTGGGGGTTTAGCTCGACACAGGTGACATGGGCACCCTTCTGGGTCATCTTCTCGGTCAGGGAGGCGTCACCGACCCCCAGTTCTAGGATTTGTTTGCCTTGTAGGCCGATCTGTTCGAGCCGCCGCAAGATAATGGAGTGACTGGAGTAGGGGTCTTCCAGCTTGCTGAAGTAGATGCGGCCACTCAGATTGACATCGTATTTTCGGCTGTAGAGCAGCCCCCGTCTGGCAAGAAAGAAACCTCCGCTTGCCAGAATGCAATTCAACGCGTAGGCCATGCCATTCACATGGCAAATTTCATTTCCGTAATAGGTGGGGATGGGCACCTCGACGATCTTGGATTTTGCGGCAAAGGCCTGCAACAGAATTTCGGTGTCGAAGTGCCATTCATCCGAGTTTTCCCAGAACGGGACGGCGCGGAGAAAGCGGGTCCGATAAGCGCGATATCCGGTATGGAATTCCGCCAGCTTCAGGCCGGTCATGGCGCTTTGGATGCGCGATAACAGGATGTTGCCGTAATACTTGTAACGAGGCATTCCGCCGCGCAAGGCGTTCTCGCGATGCAGCATGCGCGAGCCCAACACCACGTCGGCTTGGCCATTTGCAATGGGCGCGTAGATCGAGCGGATGACTTCCGGGGCGTATTGGCCGTCGGCGTGAAGCATTACCACCATGTCCAGCCCCTGGTCGATGGCATACTGATAGCCGATCTTCTGGTTGCCGCCGTAGCGGCGGTTGACGCGGTTGCGGATGATCTGAAGCTTGGGATACTGGTTCTGGAGGGCGAGGCATTGCTTCACCGTGTCGTCGGTGCTGCAATCGTCCACGATATAGACTTGGGCGATTTCGTCCCAGACGTCGGCGGGGATGCGCGCCAAGGT
>JAHDSS010000332.1 GCA_018432565.1 Kiritimatiellia bacterium | reverse complement strand
GTTCGTGGTTCGTAGTTGGTGGTTGGTGGTCGATGGCCGGACCCCGGATCTCCGACCTCGCCCCTTCTTCTTCCTTTCCTGTCCATACGTCCCGACTCTGCAAGAGGTCGGGATCCGTAAAATCCGTAGCTAACAGCTGTCCGGCTGTTCCCTTGATGATTGAATATGGCTCTCTTGAATATTGAATAGTCTGCCCCGACTTCGGCCCCCTGACCTCCGACCTCTGACTTCTGACCTCCGCCCCCTGCCCTCTCCCCCCATTCGTGCCATTCGTTCAATTCGTAGTTTCCTCTTTCCTGTTTTCCTGCTTCAACTGTCCTCTGTCCCCTGTCCTCTGCCCCCTGCCCTCTCCCCCCATTCGTGTCATTCGTTCAATTCGTAGTTTCCTCTTTCCCCCGGCTGTTCACCCTCTTTCCATTTGTTCTTTTTTCGAGCCTTTCGAGTGTTTCGTAGTTTCCTCTCCGCCTCCTTTCTCCAGCTTTGTCCTCTTTTCCTGCTTCGCTTCGGAGCCTCTCCCGACTACTGTCTCCTGAATCCCGACCACTGATTTTTCCCCCCCCGGAATATCCGGACAATAAACCCGCCCCCTCATCCGTTGTCTGTCATGAAAGCCACAACCACCCATCCCCCTTCAATGGACACAGACGATGCAGCACTCCTGGCAGCCTGGCGACGCGGCGACACCGAAGCCCTCGGCCAGCTGGTCGGCAGATACAAGCGGCCGCTCTTCTCGTTCCTGCACCGCTTCGCCTCCGACCCCGGCCAGGCCGACGAGTGGTTCCAGGAAACCTGGGTCCGGGCCATTCAGCACATGAACCTCTTCCGTCAACGCAATTTCCCCGGCTGGCTCTTCCGCATCGCCCACAACCTGATCATTGACCAGGCCCGGCGCAAAAAACCCGACGGCTCCCTCGACGCCCCCCTCCCCGACAGCGGCATCCCCCTCGGCGACACGATCCCCGCCGCCACCCTCTCCCCCGCCCTCGAAGCCGGGGGACGCGACCTCGGCCGCCAGATCGAGGCCGCCGTCAACACCCTCCCGTTCGAACAGCGCGAAGTCTTCTGGCTGCGCATGGATTCCGGCCTGCCCTTCAAGGAAATCGCCCGCCTCCAGCGCACCTCCGTCAATACCGCCCTCGCCCGCATGCAGTACGCCCTCGGCAAGCTGCGCGCCGCCCTCGGCCCCGCCTACCGCGAACTCCAGGAGACCGCCCCATGACCCCCGCCCAACTCGAACCACTCCTCCTGCTGGAACAATCCGGCGAATTGACGGACACCCAGCGCCGCACCCTCGACGCCGCGCTCGCCGCCGACCCCGCCGCCCGCCGCCTGCGTGACGAACTCCGCGGACTGGCCCGGGCCCTTCCCCCGGCGCCCGACCCCGCCCCCGGCGCCGCGGCGCAAATCGCCGCGCGCCTCGCGCAGACCCAGACGAATGTCCGCGCCCCCCTCTTTCTCCCCGCCTGGAAACCCGCCCTCGCCGCCGCCGCCGCCCTGGCCCTCCTCCTCGGCGTCCAGCTGTTCCGCCCCGGCAGCCCCTCCGCCGATACCGATCTCGCCCGCTCCGAGACCACGGCCACAGCCGAAAACACCCCCGCCGACGACTGGACCGACCCGCTCGCAGACGAATTCGCCGAACTCGAAAACCTGCTCACCGCCCTCTCCGGCGAAGACCCGTTCGGCTTTGCGGAATTGTAAAACAACCCCGAAAGGAACCCGACCATGAACAAGACCCTCACCCTGATCGCCATCGCCGCCCTCGCGGCCGGCACCGCCTCCGCCCAGCGAGGCGGCGGCAATCCCGCCGACTGCGATGGGACCGGCCCCGGCCCCATGGCCGGCAAGGCCATGCGCGGCCCCGAAAACCGAGGCCCCGGCCGCGACGCTCGCGGAGGCCCCGTCTCCGACGAGATGCGCGCCGAAATGCGCGCCGAACACCAGGCCATCCGCGACCTTGTCGGCGCCGCACGCGTCGAAACCGACGACGCCCGCAAGGCCGAACTGGTAGAGCAGATCCGCGCCAAACTCGGCGCCGTCGCCGACCGCATGCAGGCCCACCAGGAAGAACGCCTGGCCCAGGCCGAGGAACGATTCACCGCCCTCAAGGAGCGCATCGAAGACGCCCGCGAGCGCCGCGACGAGATCATCGAAGACCAGATCCAGCGCCTGCTCGCCGGCGAACGCCCCGAGCGGCCCGCCGCCTTCGATGACTTCCCCTACGCCAAGGGCGGACGCGCCAACCGCGATGGCCGCCCCGACCGCGGCCCCCGCGGCATGAGGCCCCCGCCCCCGCCCCCGGAGGAACCCCTCCCCGGCGACATCATGCCCGATGACATCCCTCCCCCGCCCGAGGAGTAACCCTCCTCTCGCCGCCCGGCCCCGCCCCCGCGGGGCCTTTTTTCTGCCCCTGCCCCCTGCCCTCTGCCCCCTGCCCTCCATTTCCCATTCGTGCCATTCGTTCTTTCCTGTTTTCCTGTGTTTCCTGTTTTCCTGCTTCAACTGTCCTCTGTCTCCTGTTTCCTCCTGACCTCTGACCTCTGCCCCCTGCCCTCCATTTCCAATTCGTGCCATTCGTTCTTTCCTGTTTTCCTGAATTTCCTGTTTTCCTGCTTCAACTGTCCTCTGTCCCCTGTTTCCTCCTGACCTCTGACTTCTGCCCTCCATTTCCCATTCGTGCCATTCGTTCTTTCCTGTTTTCCTGGGTTTCCTGTTTTCCTGCTTCAACTGTCCTCTGTCCCCTGTTTCCTCCTGACCTCTGACTTCTGACCTCTGACTTCGGACTTCTGTCCCCTGCGGTTTTCCATGCCCCCTTTCTTCTGGCAAAGCCCCGCCCCATGGCCTACTCTTTCCACAGATCAAACGGTTGATCCCAAAGGAGCGCATTCATGAAAATGGCAGTCAAAATCCTGGTCGGCATTCTGGTCGTGATCGCCATTGTGCTGGTCGTGGCCGAACTCTCCCTCGACCGGGTCATTCTCAAGGGCTTCAACACCGCCGCCCCCTCCGCCCTCGGCGTCCCCGCCACGCTGCAGGATGCGTCCCTCTCGCTCTTCCAGGGCGAAGCCGCCCTCGAAGGCCTCCACATCGGCAACCCCGAAGGCTTCAAAACCGACGGCCTCTTCGACCTCGCCTCTGTCTCCGTCAAACTCGACAACGCCTCGCTGCTGACCGATACCATCATCATCCGGGAAATCGCGATCGACGGCATGGTCCTGACCTATGAAAAGGGCCTGCTGAACAGCAACCTCGGCGCCCTGATTGACCAGCTCTCCGCCGGCAAGGAAGAAGACGCCGGCGAAGAAGAGGAAAAAGCCAAGGAAGAAGAAACGACCGACGCCAAGGACGAAAAGCCCGGCAAGAAAGTCATCATTGAGAAGCTGACCATCACCGGCAGCCAGATGAACGTCTCCATCACCGGCGCGGCGGCGCTGACCGGCGGCGGCGCCATTCCGATTCCCCTCCCGCCCATCACCCTGACCGATCTCGGCAAGGAGAAGGAAGGCGTGACCGTGGTCGAAGCCATCCAGGACGTGCTCAAGGCCATCCTCGGCGCCGCGGGTTCCGCCATCACCGGCGCGGGCCATCTGCTGGGCGACGGCGCCAAAGCCCTCGGCGACGGCGCGTGGGCCGTCGGCGAAGGCACCGTGGACGCCGGAAAGGCCGTGGTCGGCGGCGCGGCGGACGCCGGAAAGGCCGTCGTGGGCGGCGCGGCCGATGCCGGAAAAGCCGTGGTCGGCGGCGTCGGCGATGCGCTCAAGAGCGTGAATCCCTTCAAGAAGTGATCCCCCCCGCCCTTTCCTCCACGCCCCGGCGGCGCTGGCTCGCCCCCATCACCGCGGTCTTCTGCACCGTCCTGGTGGTCTCGAACATCACCGCCATCAAACCGCTGTCCATCCCCGGCCTGCCGTCGGTCCTGATGGACGGCGGCAACCTCCTGTTCCCGATTTCCTACATCTTCGGCGACATCCTCGTCGAAGTGTACGGCTACGCCCAGTCCCGGCGCATCATCTGGCTGGGCTTCGCCCTCAACCTCTTCGCCGCCGCCACGTTCACGCTGGTGGCCCTGCTGCCCCCCGCCCCCGGCTGGCCCATGCAGGACGCCTTCGCCGCCATCCTCCTGCAGACGCCCCGCGTCGTCCTCGGCAGCCTCGCCGCCTTCTGGTGCGGCTCGTTCCTCAACGCCTACGTCATGGCCCGGCTCAAAATCCTCACCCGCGGCCGCCACCTGTGGCTGCGCACCATCGGCAGCACCCTCGCCGGCCAGGCCGTCGATTCCGCCCTCTTCACCACCCTGGCCTTCACCGGCGTCTGGCCCCTGAGCCTCGTCCTCCAGATCTCCCTGTGGAACTTTGTCCTCAAGACCTCCTACGAAGCCCTCGCCACCCCCCTCACCTATCTCATCGTCCGCCGCCTCAAGCGCGCGGAATCCTCCGACCCCTACGACACGCATACCGACTTCTCCCCCTTCCGCCTGCGAGATCCCTGACATGAAACGCCGCCCCCCCCAGCCCCGCACCCCCGCCCTCCGCCGCCTGCCCCCCGTCCGCCGCAACGGCACCCCCCTGCTCGACCACCTGGCCGAACAGCTCTCCCTCTCCCGCCGCGCCGCCAAGGCCCTGCTCGATGACCGCCTCGTCTTCGTCAACGGCCGCCGCATCTGGATGGCCCAGCACCGGCTCCAGATCCGCGACGCCGTCGAGCTGCTGCCCGACGCCCTCCGCCCCGAAGCCCGCGCCGCCGCCGCCCCCGTCCGCCTCCTGCTCGACGATCCGCTCTTTCTCGTCGCCGACAAACCCCCGCGCCTGCTCGCCGTCGGCGTCAAATCCCTCGAAACCCGCCTGCGCGACCAGCTCGGATTGCCCACCCTCCGCGCCGTCCACCGCCTCGACAAAGACACCTCCGGCTGCCTGCTCTTCGCCAAAACCGACGACGCCCGCCGCGCACTGGTCGCCCAGTTCGAAAAAGGCCAGATCCGCAAGCTCTACCACGCGCTCGTCGCCGGCAACCTGCCCGCCCGGGAAATGGATATCCGGGCGCGGGTGGACGACCTGCCCGCCGTGAGCCACGTCCGCCAGGTCTCCGTGCAGACCCGCCCGCCGCGCTGTGCCCACGTCACCGTCTCCATCGAAACCGGCCGCACCCACCAGATCCGCATCCATCTCCAGCACATCGGCGATCCCGTCCTCGGCGACCGCCAGTACTTCAGCCCCCTCTCGGCCGACTTTCCCGACGTGCCCCGCCAGATGCTCCACGCCTCCGAACTGCGCTTCCTCCATCCCGCCACCGGCAAACCCGTGTCCGCCGACGCCCCCCTGCCCCGCGACTTCCGCGACTGGCTCCACACCCTCCGCCTCACCTGATCTCCGCCATCCGGGGTCGCGGCTGTTGACTGTTCGCCCCTCTCAAAAATCCATTAGACAGCCATTAGACAGCATTCACAGGATTGACAGGATTCAATCCTCCGAACTCCCCGGCTCTCCCATCCTGTCCCTCCTTCAAATCCTGTCATCCTGTCTCAAACGGCTGTTCCCTGCCTGCCCCCTTCCCTTTCCCCTATCCGTGCTACTATCTGCCAACTCCATCTTTTTTGTGCACGTTTTGACGAGGCTATATTGATAAGCCAGAAACCGGGCAGGACAGAGCCTGCCC
>JAHDSS010000404.1 GCA_018432565.1 Kiritimatiellia bacterium | reverse complement strand
GCCGTTCATCACGGTTCTTTCTGTCTAGTTATTGCAATAACTATAGTTATTGCAATAACTATACATTTTCTGAATGCCCTTTCCGGATGCCTTGAATGGCCCGCCGCAGCTCCGCCGCCGCGGCGTGCGGGGACTCCGCCGCCACGATGGCCGACACCACGGCAAGGCCCGCCGCACCGGCGCAAACCACGTCGTGCGCATTGCCGGCATGGAGGCCGCCGATGGCCACCACCGGGATCCGTACGGCGGCGCACAGCGCCCGCAGCCCGTCCAGGCCCAGCGGCGGCGCCGTGTCGGTTTTGGTGGGCGTGGCGAATACCGGGCTCGCGCCGACATAATCCGCACCCTCCCGTTCCGCCTGCACCGCGTCCGCCACCGATTCCGCCGAAACCCCGATGATCCAGCCGGACGGCGCCAGCCGCCGGGCCTCCGCCAGCGGCATGTCGCGCTGTCCCAGATGGACGCCGTCCGCTCCCGCCGCCAGCGCCACGTCCAGCCGGTCGTTGATGATCAGCGGCACACCGGTTCCCGCCAGGACCGCTTTCAACGCCCGGGCTTCCTCCAGGAATTCCCGCGTGCCGCAGGACTTTTCCCGGAGCTGGACGCAGGTCACCCCGCCCTGCACCGCCTGTCGCACGATCTCCGCCGTCGGCCGTCCCCGCGACAGCGAGCGGTCCGTGACGAGATACAACGAGTAGTCCGCAGGGGCCATCTCATCCCTCCTGAATGCGGACGCCCTGTTCCAGTTCCTCCGGCGTCAGCGCATGCAAGGCATCCAGGAAACGGATCATGAACGAGCCCGGCCCGGCCGCGCCGTCCGCCGCGACCTCGCCCGCCAGCCCGTAATAGGCCAGCCCCGTCGCGGCCGCCGAGACGGGGTCGGCATCCACCCCGGCAAACGCCCCGATGATGGCGGTGGCGCCGCAGCCCGTGCCGGTCACGCACCCCATCAGCGGATGCCCGTTGGCCACCCGCAGCACGCGCCGGCCGTCGGTGACGCAATCCACCGGTCCGGTGATCGCCACGGGCACGCCCAGATCCCGCGCCAGCGCGCCGGCCCGGGCCGCCGCCGCCTCCACCGTGTCCGCCGAATCCACCCCCCGGGTCCGGGCCTCGGCGCCGCTCAGCGCGAGGATCTCCGATGCGTTCCCCCGCACCAGCGACACCCGGACCTCGCCGAGAATCCGCCGGGCCGCTTCCGTGCGCAGCGTTGTCGCGCCGGCGCCCACCGGATCCAGAATGACCGGCACGCCCAGCTCGGACGCCTTCCGCCCCGCCTTGAGCATGGCGGCGATCCAGGCGTCATCCAGCGTCCCGATGTTCAGCACCAGGGCCTTCGCGAAGGCCACCATTTCCTCGACCTCGTTTTCCGCGTGCGCCATCACCGGCGCCGCCCCCGCCGCCAGCAGGATGTTCGCCGTGAAATTCATCACCACGTAATTGGTGATGTTGTGCACCAGGGGCTTCTGCGCCCCGACCGCCTTCCGATTCGCGGCCGCCTGCGCGGCCCATGTGGTTTCCGGGTTCATGTCCGTCCTTTCGTTTTCATGGAAATCAGCAGATAGATCGCCGCCGCCAGCGCCATGGCCGGAATCGAAGCCCCGCCGGCAAAGCCCGTCTTCGCGCACGCGTGATAGACGCCGAACCCGGCCGCCCAGGCCAGCAGGGCCCGGGGATTCACCCCGCCTGCATACCAGTACCGCCCGCGCCGGTAGAGGTCCTCCGCCACGTAGCAGCCGCGCTTCAGGATGAAGTAGTCCGCCAGCACCACGCCGAACAGCGGACAAAACGCCGACCCGATGAACAGCAGAAAGGCCTCGTATTTCGTGGCATCGAAAAACAGGGCGATCAGCGTCCCCGCGCCCCCCGCCAGCAGCACCAGTCCCCGCGTGCCCATCTTCGGGAACAGGCTCTGCGCCGACACCGCATTGGAATAGATGTCGAGAAAGGTGGTCGTCAGCGTGGACAGCAGCACCACCAGCAGCGCGGGCACCAGCAGCCCGTGGCCGCCCATCAGCTGCAGCAGCATGGATTCCGGCGCGCCCGAGCCGGTCGCCAGGGCCGCCACCAGCCCCACGGCATACATCCACGAGCTCACGATGAAATAGCCCCACCACGTTCCGCGGATTCCCCGTCCCGGCACCGCCGCATGACGCGTATAATCCGACACCAGCGGCATCCACGAAATCGGCATGGCAATCGCCAGATCCAGCCCCAGCATGAACGGCATGGACGGCGCGGACGGCGCGGCCAGCAGCTCGCGCCACCCGTAGGTCTTCAGCGCCAGCGCGGTCATCACAACGGAAAGTCCCAGCAGCAGCACCACGCCGATCTTCTGAAGCACCCGCCACGCCCGGCTGCCCGCCAGGGCCCAGAGCGTTGTCAGCGCACCCAGCGCCACGATCCAGATCCCCGCATGCTCCGCCCCGCCGGCCAGCCCCGCCGCCGACTGCCCGCCGATCCACAGCATGACCGCCGTCCAGCCCACCAGCTGCACCACGTTCAGCACCGCCGGCAGCGCCGATCCCCGGTTGCCCAGCGCCCCGCGCGTGCTGACAATGGCCGGCACGCCGTGACGGCTGCCGATCAGCCCCCCCAGCGCCATCGGCGTGTTTCCGGCCAGATGCCCCAGCAGGATGATCCCCAGGCCGGCCGCCAGCCCGAACGACACCAGCAAGCCCCCCGCCCAGATCTCCGACAGCGAAATCGCCGCCCCCGCCCACAGCAGGAAGAAATCCCATTCCCGCAGCGTCCGTTCTTTGCCGTCCACTGGCCCGATTGTCGACATGACTCTCCGTTCCTTTCCGGTGCGCCGGGGAGCCTGCCGCCGCCTTCAACCAAAACGCCGCGGTTCCATCGGGGGAAACCACGGCATTTCTGCGCCATCCGCTGTCCCTGCGCTGGAATGATCCAACAGGTTCCAAGGGTTATCCGGAACACCGGAACTCTCAGCCCTCTCCATCGAGGACACCCCTAGCGACCACTTATCGGGGACAAAACTACCATGCCCTCCGTTTCAGTCAAGCCCATGAGCCGCGCACGCCACTACGGACGCAAACAACGGTCGTTCCCCGCCGGCATCCGGTGCCGGTCCAGCCGGCCCGCGCTCAGGGGGCGGGGACGGTCAACGCCGCTGCGATCGCCGCCGCCAGGTCCGGATCGTCCGGTTCCGTCCGGCTGCCGTAGCGCCCCAGCACCCGCCCGTCCTTCCCGATCAGGAATTTGTTGAAGTTCCACGAAATCGCCCCGCCATGCTCCGGGTGGAGTTTCTTGTCGGTCAGAAAGGCATAGAGCGGATGGATCGTCTTGCCCTTCACGGAAATCTTGGCGAACATCGGAAACGTCACGCCGTAGGTCAGCGTGCAGAAGCTCTTGATCTCGGCCTCCGTCCCCGGCTCCTGGCCCATGAAATTGTTGGCGGGAAAACCCAGCACGGCGAATCCGCGGTCCTTGTAGGCCTGATAGAGCTTCTCCAGTCCCGCATACTGCCGGGTGAACCCGCACTTGCTCGCCACGTTCACCACCAGCAGCACCTGTTCCCGGTAATCCGACAGCGCCACCTCCCGGCCGTCAATGTCCGTCATCGTGAACTCATGAATGCTCTGCACCGGTTCCACTCCTTCCGCCGCGCCCGCCGCCATCGCCCCCGCCAGGACCGCCCCCAGGATCCACCACCGCCCACTTCGAGATGCCGTCTTGATTTTCATGTCCCGTACTCTACCCTATAACCCGCCGCCCGCAAGCCGCACGAACCGCGGTCACGAGTCAGGGGACAGGAGTCCAAAGCCCTGTCCGGTCTCCGCTGTAGCTGCGCCCGCTGGGCGCGGCCCCGCCCGATCCGCCGCGCCCAGCGGGCGCAGCTACAACCAATCGCCAGAGGACAGCGAATAGGGGGCAGAAAATTCGAGGTCCGTACAATCCGTTCAATCCGCAGCTTGGCTGTTTGGGCTGTTCGATCCTGTGTTCCTGTATTTCCTGTTTTCCTGCTGAAACACTCCACCCCCTCCTCCCCCTTTTCGTGCCTTTCGTACCTTTCGTAGTTTACCTTCCCCCGACTGTTCTCCTGTGTTCCTGTATTTCCTGTTTTCCTGCCTGGCTGTCTCCCTGGTTGTTCCTGGTTGTTCCTCCGAAACCGCCTTGTCCGCCCGTGCCGGATGCGATATAGTTCAAGTGGAAGAGACGACAACGCAGGAGGGTTGATCATGAAAATCCTGGCCGCCTTGGACCTTGCCGCCGATCACCCCGATCTTCTCCGGGAAGCCCTCACCTGGGCCCGGGGACTGGGTGCGAAGCTCTGGCTGCTGCATGTGGCCGCGCCCAACACCGACTCCGTGG
>JAHDSS010000534.1 GCA_018432565.1 Kiritimatiellia bacterium | reverse complement strand
GTGAATATAGCCCCCCTCGCGCATCGCAAACAGAATGCGCCGGTTGCCGGGCTTGAGCCCGTCTCGCGCGTCCGGCAGCGCCCGGCCCACGATCACCGACATCGAATAGTCAATGTAGGCCCGCTGCATCTCCTCTTCGATGTTGACCGGCTCGATGCGGTCCGTCAGGTTCTGCGGCGCCGACGCCGCGGAAAGGGGTTCGCCGGCCGTCTCGCCGCCGGTCTCGTTGTTCACTTCATCGCTCATCGATCTGTCCTTGCTCTTCCATCCAGCCGGAACCAGGCGTTGACCGGCCGGTTCCCTTCATCATTCAAATACCGCTTCACATCCTCTTCCGTCCGCTGCGACCAGACCGACCGGATCAGCCGGGTATAGCCATCCGGTCCCAGTTCGGGCGGCAGCGGCATCCCTTCCCGCACAAACGTCAAATCCAATCCCGGGGCATCCGGCTTCATGAACACTCCCGGAAAAACTTCAACCAGCGCTCTGACGCATACTTCAAGCACAGCTTCTCGAATTGCGGATCGTTGGCATTCATGCCGTTGGCCCGCATCAGTTCGGCAATGTCCCCCAAATCCTTCAGCCGCCTGCCCTGCTCCAAGGCAAACAGCTTCATGGCAAGCAAATGTTCCAGGCACGGAACGCGCACGGACGCCCCCAGAACGGTTGTCTCCCGGGAAGAGGCCTCCATCTGGGCAAAGGTTGCTTCATTGGCAAAGATGAAATCCACAATGTCCCGTCCATTTTGAACATATCGAACATACAATTCGGCAGGTTCGTGCAACAGCTGGTATCCCAAGCCCTTCAGCACCTCATCTAAGTCTGCATATCGCTCCCGGAGACAGTAGAAGTCAATATCGTGAGTCGTCCGTTCGTAATGGTATGCGCTCAATGACAACCCCCCCACTAAAAGGAATGGAATCCCGGCCGCGCGAAGCCCATGAACCAAGCGCGTGAATTCTTCAACCCGTTCGGTTGTGGAGTCGTTGGATTCCATGCCGTCCTCAGATATCCAGGTTGCGCACGTTGAGGGCGTTTTCCTCGATGAAGGCGCGGCGAGGCTCGACCTCGTCGCCCATCAGGATGGTGAAGATTTCATCGGCGCGGACAGCATCTTCCAGGCTCACCTGCAGCAGCTTGCGCCTGGCGGGCTCCAGGGTGGTTTCCCAGAGCTGCTCGGGATTCATTTCGCCCAGCCCTTTGTAGCGCTGGATGCCCAGCCCGCGGCGGCCGGTCTCGCGCACCAGCCCGAGCAGGTCGCCCAGGGCGTACAGCCCCACCTTCCGGTCGTCCACTTCCGCCTCGAAAACCGGCGTATCGCTTCGCAGGAGGGCCTCGATGCCGAAGCCGTGCGCCTGCAGCTGCGCCACCTGCTTCACCAGACCCGGCGCCAGATGCAGCTCGTCCCAGGCGAACTGCGCGGGATCCAGCGGGCCCATCCGGGACTCCGCCTCTTCGCGGATCCGCCGCATTTCCTCGTCCGTGAAGGCCAGGTGCACCTCCGCGTCCGCCGGATCGGCGCCCGGCGACAGCACCCGCACCCGGTACAGCGGCAGGCGGTTGTTCACGGCGTCGTAACGCCGCATGTAGGTGTCGAAATCAATGCCCTTGCGCGCCATGGCGCCCGTCACGTACTCGACTTCCTCCAGGATCTTGAGGACTTCGGCCATCTCGCCGTTCTCCAGCCGCGTCGTCCCGTCCGGCTTCAGCAGGCGGACATCCTCGACGCCCATCTCGATCAGCACCTGCGTCAGGTGCCGGTCGTTGTCAATGTAGCGTTCCTGCTTCTTGCGCCGGATCTTGTAGAGCGGCGGCTGGGCGATGTACACGAACCCCTTTTCGATCAGCTGCGGCATCTGGCGGTAGAAAAACGTCAGCAGCAGCGTCCGGATGTGCGACCCGTCCACGTCCGCATCGGTCATGATGATGATCTTGTGGTAGCGCGCCTTATCCACGTCGAATTCGTCGCGGCCGATGCCCGCGCCGATGGCCGTGATCATGGTGCGGATTTCCTGGTTGCCGAGCATCCGGTCCAGCCGCGCCTTCTCGACGTTCAGAATCTTGCCCCGCAGGGGCAGGATGGCCTGGAAGCGCCGGTCGCGGCCCTGCTTGGCCGAGCCGCCGGCCGAATCGCCCTCCACCAGAAACAGCTCGCACAGCGCCGGATCCCGCTCGGAACAGTCCGCCAGCTTGCCCGGCAGCGAACCGGAATCCAGCGCGCCCTTGCGGCGGGTCAGGTCGCGCGCCTTGCGCGCCGCCTCGCGGGCCCGCGCCGCCAGCACCCCCTTCTCGACCACCTTGCGCGCCACCGCCGGGTTTTCCTCGAAGAATGTCGCCAGCAGTTCGTTGACGATGGACGACACAATGCCCTCGACCTCGCTGTTGCCCAGCTTCGTCTTGGTCTGGCCTTCGAACTGGGGATCGGGCACCTTCACGCTGACGACGGCCACGAGGCCCTCGCGGATGTCGTCGCCCGACATCGAGTCCTCCTCCTTCAGCAGCTTGTTCGCCCGTCCGTAGGCGTTGACCACGCGCGTCAGCGCGCTGCGGAACCCGCTGAGATGCGTGCCCCCCTCGATCGTGTTGATGTTGTTGGCGTAGGTCAGGACCGATTCGGCGTAGGTGTCGTTGTACTGCATCGCGATCTCCGCCGAGACCCCGTCCTGCTCCTTCTCGAAATAAATCACCTCCGGATGCAGCGACAGCTTGTTCTTGTTCAGGTGCTGGACAAACTCCCGGATGCCTCCGTCATAGCGGAACAGTTCCTCGCGCACCGCGCCGTCGCGCTGCTCCTGGCGAAAGACAATCTCGATGCCCTTGTTCAGGAACGCCAGTTCGCGCAGCCGCGCCGCCAGGATATCCCAGGAATATTCCGTCGTGGTGAAAATCCCGTCGTCCGGGTACCAGGTGACCTTGGTGCCCCGGTCCGTGCACGAGCCGATCACCTCCAGCGGCGACGTCGTGATCCCCCGCTCGAAGCGCATGCGGTAGATCTTCCCCTCGCGCCGCACCTCGACTTCCATCCATTCGCTCAGCGCGTTCACGCAGCTCACGCCCACCCCGTGCAGGCCGCCCGACACCTTGTAGCTGCCGTGGTCGAACTTGCCGCCCGCGTGCAGCATGGTCAGCGCCACCTCCACCGCCGGCTTTTTCAGCTTCGGATGCAGGTCCACCGGAATCCCGCGGCCGTTGTCGGACACCGACACCGATCCGTCCGCCTCCAGCTTCACTTCGATCCGCGAACAATGCCCCGCCAGCGCCTCGTCAATCGAGTTGTCCACCACTTCGTACACGCAATGGTGCAGTCCGCGCTGGAACGTGTCGCCGATGTACATCGCCGGACGCTTGCGCACCGCCTCCAGCCCTTCCAACACCTGTATCTTGGACCCGTCGTAGGCCTCCACCGGAATCCCGGGCGCCGCGTCGGTCATATCGCTCTTCTTGTCTTCTGCCATGGGTTGCCAATCTCTCTATTCAAATAATAGGGAATCTATCGAAAACCCCCTCTCATAGCAATCAAATACCTCCAGTATCCCGGAAAAGTAAAACGTTTCTTGTCCCCGGGCCGTCCCTGGCCCGCTCAACCGGCCGAAAATACGGCTATCCACCTTATGGATAAGGGATTAAACGACTTGAAAACCCGCCCCGTCAGGTCGCGGCCGGTTCGAGTTCCTGAATGACATCGGACTTGCGCGGCTCGGCATCCGCGAATTCCACCCGAACAGACGCCGCGCCGAAGCTCTTCGCCAGCATTTCCATTGTCTGCCGCGCGGAGGTCTGCACCTCCGAGCGCAGGCGCCGGGCCAGGTTCTGCGCCAGCTTTTCAGCCTGGGTCTTGGCTTCTTCCATCAGCTTGTTGCGGTCCACCTCGTTGAAACCCCCGCCCAGAATTTTATTGATGACGTCCGGCAGGATGATCGGCAGCAGCTTGCCGCCCTGCTCGTCATAGAACGTCACGTTGCGCACGTGCACCACGTAGTCGCAGCGCGGCATCCGCAGCCGGTACCGGCCGGGTTCCTCCTCCTGCACGTCAAACGACGGGTCCCTCAGGTCATACTGGAAATCAATGTCGAATTCGAAGATCATCGCCATCTTCTTCGACGTGATCAGCCATTCCAGATACCGGCGGCCCAGATCCCCCAGCGAATGGTCGCGCGCCGTCACGATCTCCTTCGTCACCGCCTTGAACGCCGACAGCACCCCGATGGCCCGCAGCTCCTCGATCGCCGACGCGGCCCGGATCTCCATGCCCTTGCGCCCCGCCCCGCCCCGCCGGGTCCGGAACCACAGCACGATCAGCCCCGCCACCACCAGCCCCCACACGATATTCGTCAGCATCTGCGACATGGCCCACCTCGCTCTTTCTCTCTTGCCGCCGCCACGGTACCACAGCCGCCCCCCCCACGGCCAACCCCGATTCCGCCCCATCCCGCGTTCCCCTGACACCCGGCCCCGGCCGGCCAGTCTGCCTGCTGACAACCGGCTTGAACTAGAATACCCACTCGGCCTGCACCACCAGGTTGCGGCCGGGCTCATTCACGCCCGATCCGTGAATCCGGTAGTCCTCGTCTGTCACATTTTCCAGCGCCAGCGTCAGGTTCAGCCCGTCGAACAGCGCCACCCCGCCGCGCAGCGTCAGCACCCCGTAGCCCGGCGTGCCGCCTTCCGGAATCCGCTGCGTGTCGCGCTCGTCGCTGTCCGACAGGCGGGACGCCTTTTCCGCCGCATCCACCGCCGCTTCCAGCCAGTAGGGTTTTCCCTCAGGCTGCCAGCGCACCGCCGCCTTCACGGTGAACGGCATCAGCCGGCTCAGATAATCGCGCTCCTTGACCGCGTCGGATGTCGGATAATCGTCCACCTTGCCCGTCATCCACGATCCCGCCGCCCGCAGTTGCCAATCTTCCGACAGCTGGTAGCGCAGCGCCAGTTCCACCCCCTGCACGTACCCCCGCCCGGAATTGCGCTTCGTCACCTCCCGCGAGCCGTCCACCGTCTCGCCCGTCGGCGTCCGCACAATCAAATCCTCGATCCAGGTGTGATATGCCGCCAGTTCCCCCGACAGGCGTTCCCCCGACAACCGCACGCCGGCCTCGACCGACACAAACCGCTCGGGATCCAGGTCCTCCACCGGCGTCTCGATCTCCCCGCTGCGCGCCGTGTCCAGCCGGGTCATGTCCGACAGATTCGGCGCCCGGAACCCCTGCGAAACCCCGGCGAACACCGCCGTCCGCCGCTCCGCCCCCAGCGGCGCCAGCGCGCGCAGCGATCCCGCCACACTCCTCCAGTCGTCCTCGACCGCCGTGACCTCGCCGCGCACCGGATCCAGCACCTTGTCCGCGTCCAAGGCCGCCCAGGTCGCCCGGGCCCCCGGCGTCAATTCCAGCGCCCCGTTCCATAGCGGCACGGTGTTCTGCACAAACACCCCCAGCAGGTCGTAGGTCGCGTCATCCGCCACCGGCCCCTGCGCCTCCACCTTGTCCAGCGACCCGTCCGCCTTGTATTTGCGGGAATACGACTCCACCACGTCTCGCGAATAGTCCGCCCCGTACACCCAGCGGCCCGCCTTGGTCTCGCTCTCCAGCACCAGCGACGCCCCCCACGTCGTCACCTCGAATCCCGTCTCGTCGCGGCGCCCGTCCGCCCGCAGCCGGTACCGTTCTTCCTCCTGGGCATGCCGCGACAGCGTCAGACTGCCCGCCGTGATCCAGCCCGGACGGTCCGTCACCGCCAGGCGCAGATAGGTCAGGGCCCGGTCCTGGTCATAGGCATGCACCCGGTCATCCCCCCGCTCCAGCCCTTCCCAATCAATTCCGTAAGGTGTCCGATGCGTCCGCCAGGCGTCATTCTGATCCACCTGCTGATGCGCCAGCGTCAGTACCGCCCCCTCCGCCAGCCCGTAGTCCCCGCGCAGATCGAAATCCCACTCGTCGTAGCCGGTATGCCGCTGCCGACCCACGTCGCGGCCCCCGCGCAGATCCCCGAATTCCTTCCAGGTCACGCCCCCGGCAAAACCCAGCCGTTCCGTCGCCCGGCCACGCACCGCCGCGCGCACCTGATGCGATTCATCCGCCGTGGCCCCCCGATAGCCCAGCCGCCGTTCCCAGGCCGCCTGCCCCGACCACTCCGGCGGGGCCGTCCCGATCGCATTCACCGCCCCGCCGACCGCATCACTGCCGTACAGCACCGATGCCGGCCCCATCACCACCTCGTAGCGGTCCACCACCCACGGATCCACGGTGTTCCAATACTGGTTCGGTCCGTCGCGAAACACCGAGTTGTTCAGCCGGATCCCGTCCACCAGCATCAGGGTCCGAAACCCGGTGAACCCCCGCATGTACGGAGATCCCTGCCCGTAGGAGGTTTTCTGCACCATGACCGACGGCAGCCCGGCCAGCGCATCCGGCGTCGTGCGGGGGGCTGTTTCCTGTTGCGCGGCGCTTCCGACCACATACCCCATGTACGGCACATCGGCCAGCGCCGTCTCCGTGCGCATCGCCGTCACCACCACCTCCGGCAGCACCGCCACGGGTGCCTCCTCCGCCCACGCCATTCCCCCCATTGCCATGCTTCCCGCCGCCATGCATTCGGCCATCCACTTCATTCTCATGCTTCCTCTCCTGCGCGGCAACCATGGGCCGCATTGCGTTCCGATGGACTGAAACGCATCTGCGCCCGAAAAGGTTCACCCCCAAACCTCTTGCAACACTCCTGGCGGAGTTGTTTCAAGAAAGTATTCAGGAGTCAGCAGTCAGAGGGCGCATCTGCGATTCGGTGCATGCTGTGCAAAAAGACCTTGTCGTCCTGTATGGCTGTCATCCCGAGCGGACTTGTCCGCCGAAGCCTTGCGCGAAGGCGGAGTCGAGGGATCTCGGCTTGGTCCCGAAGGCTGGTCATCGGGATTGTGCTCAGATCCCGCGGTGGCGGGACAAGTGATTTCGACTCCGGCGCTATGCGCCTGCGCTCAAGTTGACCCCAAGGGGGCCCCGAATCGCAGATGCGCCCGCAGTCAGAATGCTGCGGCGGCAGAGATACGATTAATGGCTGTTCATTCTGAATCCTGAATTCTGGATTCTGAATACGGCTCATGCATAAACGTAGTTTTGCAAGCCCCCCCCCCCGTGTCCGAAAGACCCCGTCCCCTCGAACTGTTTCATTGTTTGCAAACAATCATTGTTTGCAAACAATGATTATTCGGATTCGGCGAATTCGAACGGATCGGCCGCCCGCGCCGTCCAGGCCGTTCCGGCCAGCGGCACGGCCAGCGGCTGGGTCCCGGCATCCCGTCCGTTCACCCGGATGGTTTCAAAGGGCCCATGCGCGGCAAACCGCACGCGGATCGGTCCGGCCCCGCCCTCGGCCAGTCGCGCCGTAATGTCCACGACACCGCCCCGGGCTTCCGCGCGCACCTCCAGCCGGCTGCGCTCTCCGCGCCGATAGGCGAACGTCAAGCCGTCATCCGCCACATAGTCCAGTGCCGCGGCTTTCCCGTCTCCGGACAGAAACACATGCAGTTCCACGTCGTCGAGCCGCATCCGGTGGTCTGTCGAAACCCCCGGCCGCATCGGCACGATGGACCCATCGCGCACAAACAGCGGCGTGGCGGTTTCCGGCACCGCCACCTCCCGGCGCCAGGCGCCGCCTTCCACCCACGCCCCCTCCAGCGTCGAAAACCAAAGGCCCGGTCCCGGCAGCGGAATGTCCCGCGCATTCCGGCTCTCGTCCATCACCGGCGCATGCAGCAGCGCCGGGCCCAGCAAATACGCATCCTCGATCCGGTCCAGTTCCAGCCCCGGCGTGTTGTCGAAATCATGAAACAGCGGGCGCAGGATCGCCTCGCCGGTCTGTTCATGCGCCGCGAACAACTGATACAGATACGGCAGAAGCTTGTAGCGCGACCGGATCATCCCGCGCATCGTCTCCAGCGTCAGCGCGTCGTGCGCCCACGGCTCCTGCGGCGCCGTGTGGATGCACGCATGGTTGCGGCAGAACGGCATCAGAAACGACGCC
>JAHDSS010000326.1 GCA_018432565.1 Kiritimatiellia bacterium | reverse complement strand
TGGCAGGGCAACCGCAATCCGTTCATCGACCATCCCGAATGGGCGCTGAAATTGTGGGAATACCGCCGGACCATTGCCACGCAGGCGGGACCCGGCGGGAGCCTGTCCCCGGAGAATCCCGAGGTGGTGTATCCCTCCGGCCAGACCTTCGAAATCCAGCCCGAACCCTATTGGACCATTGTGGACATCCGCACCAATGGCGTATCGGTGGAGGGGCCCTACGGCACGTCCGCCTATACGCTGGTCTGGAGCCCCCTGGCCGTCACCGGCGCCCTGGAGGTGGCGTTTGCCGCCGATCGGGCCCCGCAGGGCACACCGCTGTGGTGGCTGGCGGCACACGGGTTTGAGGAGGACTTCGATTTGGCCGAGCTGGGCGATCCGGACGAAGACGGCATGCTGACCTGGCGCGAATTCCTGGCGAATACGGATCCGAAGGATCCTCTCTCGCTGCTGCAGTTCGAGCATGTGGCGCCCGGTCCGGCCGCGGGCGACATGGTGCTGCGCTGGCAGAGCGCCAGCAACCGGCTCTATTCCATCTGGCGGAGCGCCAGCCTCCCGGACGGTTTTGCCCATCGCATTGTCACCAACCTGCCGGCGACGCTTCCGGTGAATAGCTACACCGATACCGTGGACAACGCCGAAGCCCTGTTCTATCGCATCGAAGTGCATCCAACGGATGACCCGGACTGACAGGGGGGGGCCTGGGGTCGGACCGACAGTGCGGATGGCATTATTCTGAAGCCTCTCAATCGGCGGGAACCGCCTTCTTCTCGCCGGGTTTCAGATCCAAACAGTTGGACTATCTAGTTATTGCAATAACTATAGTTATTGCAATAACTAGATACTGAGGTTTGGCCTTTGACTAGATCCCGGTACTAGTTTTTTGCGCCGTTGCACTTTTTTTCTTGTGCATCGGCCTTTTTTCGCGTCTAATAGTAGCTAGCATATATGCTAGATCATTAACACAGGAGGCCTCTCAGGGGATACCCAACAAAAGTTCA
>JAHDSS010000462.1 GCA_018432565.1 Kiritimatiellia bacterium | reverse complement strand
TTCGTGACCACGCAGCACCACGACGCGGAGATCACACAGGCGCTGATGCAGCGGCTGCCCCGCACGGTGCAGGCGGCGATGATTGACAACCGCCGGCACGACCATGCGGCGGTCAAGGGCGTGCTGCGGCACCTGGATTTGCTGTGCGGCATGCGCCTGCATTCGCTGATCCTGGCGTCGTCGGAGTGCACGCCCGTCGTGGGCATCACCTACCAGCCCAAGGTGGCCTACTATTTCCGCGAGCTGGGGCTGCCGGATCGCACGCTGTCGTTTGACGATTTCAGCGCCGATGCCCTGCGCGGGCATCTGCTGCGCGGCTGGCGGGATCGGGCGGAGCTGCGCGCGGGGCTGGAGCGGCGGATCCCGCAACTGCAGGCCAAGGCCGCGGCCAGCGCGGAGCTGGTGGCGGCGCTGGACCGGGGACCGGAGGCGTTCGCCGCCCGGTGGGACGAAACCGGCGGGGCGTAGAGGCGCGGCAGTGGCGAAACGCGGCATCCTGTTGTCGGCCGCCGGGGCGGCGGCGGCCAGCCTGCTGCTGTTCGGCGTGATGTCGTGGCCGCTGGCGCGGCAGGCAACCGAGGCCATTCCTTCTTCCGCCCAGAATCTCGAGCATCCGCCGTGGCGGGCGATGATTCCGGGCGACCAGCTGCAGCTGCTGTATCACTTCGATCTGGTGCGCGACATGCTGCACGGACGGATTCCGTGGTTCCGGAATCCCTACGAGTTCAATCAGGGCGACGACGAAGCCGGCTACCGGCCCGGAGCGTATTTTCTGCCCATGTCAGGGGTGTACGCGGTGCTGGCGGAGCGGCTGGGTCAGGCGGCGGGCTGGAACCTGACCCTGTGGCTGTCGGTGGCATTCAGCGCGTTTTTCTCATGGCAATGGCTGCGGCGGTTCACGGAGGACCGGCTGGCGGCGGCGCTGGGCACCGGCCTGATCCTGCTGGTGCCGTTCCGATGGATCAGCCTGTTCGGGGGCAGTCCGGCCGGCATTGCGCTGATGTGGCTGTCGCTGCTGGCGTGGGGCGTGGATGCGGCGGTGAACCGGCCGACCCTGGCTTCCGGCTTCGGCGCCGGCGCCGCGATGCTCGTGTTGTTCTGGGCGGACTTGCAGACGTTCTATCTGGCAGTGATGTTCCTGCCGGTGCTGCTGGCGATCAGCCTGCTGGGACACGAGGAGCCGCCGCCGTGGCGGCGCTGGTGGCGGCCGGTGCCGGGGGCGGCGGTCTTTCTGGTGCTGCTGTCCGTGTTTTATCTCTGGCGCCAGCGGCATCTGGACGGTTCGACCATGAGCGCAGGCCGCTCGTTATGCGAAGTGCAGCTGTTTTCACCGCATCCCCGCGGATTCTGGCTGGGGGGCAACGGGCCGGATGACTGGATTTTTCTGGGATTCGCCGCGACGCTGACGCTGGCCGTTGCGTGGGCCGTTCTGCTGGCGCAGGCCGCGGGGCGCGCACCGGGACAACGCGACGGACGGCGGATCGGGCTGCTGATGATCCTGCTGGCGGCGCTGCTGGGCGGCGCATGCCTGGCGCTGGGCATGAACGGGCCGCTCCGGGGCGCGGCGCTGAAGGCGGCCCGCGCCGTCCTGCCGCACTATTCGATGATTCGCCAGCCGGCCAAGATCATGGCGCTGCTGCCGCTGTGGATGGGGTGGGTGCTGGCGGCGGGCCTGACGCGGCGTCCCGCGGACGGCCTCGGCGGCCGCCGGCTGAAAGGCGGATTGGCCGTGGCGGGCCTGGCCGGCCTGATGCTGGAAGTGATCCCGTCCTATCCAGCCACCCTCTGCCGCCTGGAGACCGCGCAGCCGGCATACGAACGCGTGGTCCGCACCGCCGCCCTGGACCGCGACGGCCCCGGACGCGTGCTGGCCCTGCCGCTTTGGCCCGGCGACTCGATGGATACCACCGTTCCGCTTTATTTTGCCCAGAAGTACGATCTGCGGCTGATCAACGGCTACAGCCCCGTGGTAAGCCCGGACTACGTCGAACAGGTGTTCCACCGGCTGGAAAGCCTGAACGAGGGCGAAGCGACGGAGGAACAGATTGATTTCCTGCTGGAACGGCGCATCCGGTTCCTGGTTCTGCATGAAAATCTCTTTCCGGAAAAGGTCAGTCCGTTTCCGGTGGGCGAAACGCTGCGCCGCCTGAAGGGGCATCCGCGCATCCAGTTCCTGGAGCAAAACGGCCCGGTGCATGCCTTCCGCCTGCTGACGCCGGAAGAGGCGCGTGTGGGGCGGGTACCGGGATCGCGGGTGTTTCCCGCCGCGTTTCCCGCGCGCCGCCGGGAGGCCGAGCTGCAACGGGAGGGCGAAGGCGGAACAACCGTGGCGGATGCCTCTGCTTCGGGCGGGGCCGCCTGGCAGGGCGGGGGCGGCGAAGAATCGCCGGCCTGGTTTGCGACGCGTGCGGCACGGGTGGCGGCGGGTGATGACCTGGCCTGGCGGGTGCGCCTGCGCGGCACCGGCAAGCTGCGTATTCGAACGCGATGGGGAGACGAATGGCGGCCGGAGGACGTGCTGGAACTTTCCGCTCCGGACTGGCAATGGCTGACGCTGCCGATCACGCCGCCGCCAGCGGCGTACGGCCAGACCCAGCTGAAGATGACGGCGGGCGCGGGCGATGTACAGGTGGATGTCGTGCTGCTGACTGCGGGGCCCTGGCCCGGCCTGGACGGATCGTTTCAATCCATGCGGATTCCGGCCGCGGCGTTTTTCCGCGCGGGATATACGGACGCGGATGGCCTCTCCGTGGTGCTGCGGCGGGATCACGATCCCGACGTGGAGCTGTTCTACGGGCCGCGGCTGCCGCTGCCGCCCGGACGGGTGGCCGTGGAACTGCTGTTTTCGTCCGACGCGCCCGACGGCGCGGATCTGGGCCGCCTGGCCGCGCGGTTCGG
>JAHDSS010000170.1 GCA_018432565.1 Kiritimatiellia bacterium | reverse complement strand
TGATGCCGCCGGAACCAACCGCTATACGCTTCCCGTCGTCTCCATCGCCACCGACGCCGCCAACCTCTTCGACGACGACATCGGCATCTACACCCCCGTCAACGACAACATGCTGCAATCCGGCAGCGCCTGGGAACGGCCCGGCACCATCGAATTCTTTGAACCCGACGGTTCGCTCGCTTTCGACGGCCCCATCGGCGTCCGCCTCCACGGCAACACCACCCGTACCCGCCCCCGCAAGGCCCTGCGCATCTATTCCCGCGGCGACGGCCCCTTCGAATACCAACTCTTCCCCGACAAACCCGTCGCCGAATTCGATACCTTCATCCTCCGCAACGGCGGCAATGACTGGGGCAACGGCGTCATCCGCGACCTCTTTCTGCAGTCGCTCGCCGAAAACGCCCGCCTCGACCGCCAGTTCGGCCGCCCCGTCCTCGTTTTCCTCAACGGTGAATACTGGGGCCTCCACGACCTGCGCGACCGCTTCGACGAAGATTACATCCTGCGCCATTACGACCTCGACGAAGACGAATTCGTGCAGGTCGAAATCGATTATGCCGTCTCGTCGTCCTACATTCCCATCTTCGACGAAGGCCATGAGCTTCTCGGCAGCGATTATTCGAACCTGTGGAATTTCGTGCGCACGCACGACCTGATCGACGCCAACCATTATGCCGCCGTCGCCGACCGCCTCGACCTCGGCAGCTTCATGGATTTCTTCCAGGCCAATATCTTCTTCGGCAACACGGACTGGCCGGGCAATAACCTCCGCGCCTGGCGCTCCGTCGAAACCAACCGCACCGAGGACGCCCCCGCCTTCCTCGACGGCCGCTGGCGCTACATGCTCTACGATGCCGATTTCGGCTTCGGGCTGGATTTTATCTACGTGCCGGGTTTCGACGAATTCGCCCAGCATGACACCCTGGCCTTTGCCGCTTCACCGGACCAAACCGCCAACGCCAACCACCCCGATGCCACGCTGATATTCCGGCGCCTCCTCGAAAATGACGGATTCCGCCGGGACTTTGTCACCCGCTTCTGCGACCAGCTCAACACCGCCTATTCCCGCGCCCACGTCACCAACCGCTGGGCGCAGTGGGTCGAAATCCTCGCACCGGAAATGCCCGAGCACGCCGCCCGCTGGCGCCAGCCGACCAACTGGTCCTACGAATGCGACCGCATCCGTTCCTATGGCGAACAGCGCACCGACGCCGTCTGGGGCCACATCCAGGATTATTTCGACTTGGCTGCACCGGTGGATCTGACCGTGGACGTGGCGAATCCCGCCGCCGGCTTCGTCCGCGTCAACACCCTCGACCTCGACGCGGACACCCCCGGCTTCGCCGGCTATCCCTGGACCGGCGCCTATTTCACCAACTTCCCGGTGACCCTCACCGCCGTCGAACGGACCGGCTATGAGTTTGTCGCCTGGTTCAAGGATGCGGAAGTCTTCGGCGCCGACCCCTCGATTGAGCTGACCCTGACCAACGCCGCCCAATTCGAGGCCGTGTTCGTCGAAAATCTTCCGCCCCAGATCGTCGCCCCCGGCATTGTGTTTCAAGAGCTGGTCGAAAACGAAACTTCCGCCCAGTTTGACCTCGACACCATCTTCTTCGACCCCGAAGGCGCCCCCCTGACCTTTGATGCCGCTTCCGGCGACACCAACCTCGTGGGCGTCGCCATCCTGGATTCCATCATGTCGGTCTCCCCCCTCCGGCGCGGCGAAGCCGATGTCACCGTCACCGCCTCCGATGGCACCTCAACCGCCGGTATGTCCTTCCGCGTGCTGGTTCACCCCGCGCCCCATGTCCTGCAAAACGGCGCGTTCGCCTTCGGCGAATGGGATCCCGAACGGCCCGAGAAAACCTACCCCGAGCACATGCTGTTCCTGCAAAGCGACGAGAATGATCCCGGAATCAACACCCTCCTTCGAAATGCCTACTACATCGCCCACGACGACTACCACGCCGACGACGCCGACAAAATCGGCTTTCCCTACAAACTGACCGGGCGGACCCGCCTCAACGGCCTCGGCGCCGACGGCATCGCCTTCCTCAACACCGGCCGCGGCCGTGACCTCGGTGGCGCCCTCCTCGCCCTCGATACCCGCGGCGTCTCCAACGCCCCCGTCACCTGGCTCGGCGGCACCGTCCTGCCCAATTCACGCCTCTACGCGATCCGTCTTCAATACCGCATCGGCCTGGACGACGACTTCGCCGACCTGACCGACGGCGCCGGCCAGCCCGTCGAATATCTGCGCCACGACACCGCCGGCCACGCCCAGCCGTTTGCTCCGGTCCTCCTTCCGGCCGAAGCCCTCGATCAGGAATACGTCCAGCTCCTCTGGCGCTATTACTGGACGGACCCTGAAGGGCTGACCGGCTCCCGCGCCCAGCTCCGCCTCGACGACATCCGCGTGGACAACCGCCTCGCCGGCTTCTCCGCGTGGCAGCTGGATCAATTCTCCCCCGCCGAACTCGCCGACCCCGCCGTCAGCAGCCCCCTCGCCGATCCAGCCGAAACCGGCGCCCCCAACCTCCTTCGTTACGCCTATGGACTCAGCCGCGCCGACGAGGTTGGACCCGCCCGCCCCAGCGCCCATGTGCAGGACAGCGTCCGCCTCTTCCGTCACCGGCGCCTCCTCGACCCCGACAGCGGCATCGCCTACTCCATCGAATCCGCCACCAACCTCCCGGACCATGTCTGGACTCCCGCCCAAATCGGCCTGGACCTGTTTGAATCAGACGCCATCCCCACCGGCGACGGCCTCTCCGAAACCGTCGAATACCAACTCTCCGACGAATCTCTCCCCGCCCCCCGCCACCTCCGCCTCAACATCACCCTGACCGAATAAGCCCCCCCTTCCCCCCGGACCGGCGGCTTTCAGCCGCCGATCGGCTATAAACCGAATACAAAATCCTCGGCCTTGTGCTGATCACGCCGTTTGTCGTAGTCCCTGTCCGATCCCTCCACCCGCGTCGAGCCCCCTTCGTCCGTCAGATTCGTCCCCACGGCCCAGACGATCTCTTTCTCCGCCGAATAGCGGAACGGCTCGCCGTCGTACGGATCCCGCGGCACGCCGCCCAGATAATCCGGCACCAGCTCCGCCAAGGTCTCCGGCCAGCGCCCCCGGTCCCGTTGGAACCGGTTGCCGGCCACGGCCAGCTTTGCACCCGCCACCAACGCTTCCTTCCGGCATTTGACTTCCACAAGTTTGTCCAGTGCCGGCATCAGGAGGGCCCGCAGCAGTTCCCCGATCGAATTCGGACGATGCCATTTGTTCACGGGCGACCAGCGTTCCGGCTCCGGCCCCGCCTCGCTCAACGGCAGGGCCGCCCGGCGAATCACCTCCAGATAACTCTCCGCGAACATCGCCTTGGTCCGGTTCGGCTGGAAGCAGTAATTCCAGCCCGCCAGGGTTCCGATCACCCCGCTGAACCACGAATCATCCTCCAGCCACAAGGCCCCGCTCATCATCTCCCGGGGCGACTCGGCAATCCGGTCGATCATCTTCGACGCCCCGGCATATTCCGCCTGAAGCGCCAGCACCAATCCCCGCTCGAACGGCCCCAACTCTTCCAGTCCCTCCGCCAGCCGCAGCAGCACATCCGTCGGGACCGCGGAATCCTGCGCCAGGGCCAGCATCTCCTGCACGCCCATGTCCAGGATGGCGATCCCAACCAGATAGTTGATCAGGCACGCCGCGTCCTGCTGGATCAGGTTCCCCATCTTCGCGGTCGTCAGGCTGGCCTCCAGGGCTTCTCCCATGCGCCCTTCCGTTCGCGCCAGATACGCCTGCACTTCCAGCACCCGTCCGATTGTCAACCAGGGGCCGATGTACGGAACCAATGTCTCGAAATCCTCGACCGGCGGCGTAATGCAGACGTTGCGCTCCGTTCCCTGCCGCACCAGGGCCAGGGCCTCCGCGTTGGCCGCGATCTGGCTTCGAACCTCCTCCACGTCCACCGGCATGCCGGCCCGGTACTCGCTCAGCAGGGTCGAATTCGTCGATTCCACCAGGAGGTTCGTCGCCTGCAGAAACAGCGTGTAGGCATTGGCCTCCGGCTCCACCTCTTTGCGCTCCACCCCGTAATCCGGGACCTCCGACGCGGAGCCGTCCCATGGCCCGTATTTCAACATCCCCCACACCAGCGCCCAGAACGCCGCCACCCCCGCCAGCCCGATCCAAAACCTCTTCATGCCGAAAGCCTAGCACCCGCCGCTTCCCGCGGCAACACCCCCCGCCGCCAGGCAACTCCCGGCTTAGCCCCGAGCCCCCGGACCCCCACGGGCTTGTCCCGTGGGTGAATCAGTTCCGCCTTACGGCAGCCAGCGCAGGCCAATCACCACTTCCTGGCGAAGTTCCGGCAATCCATCCTGTGCCAGCGGCAGGCGCAATCCGATCTCGGCTGCCCAGGCACGGTCTTCATACAGAAGGCCCATGGCCGCATCCGAACGCCAATCGCCGCCCGTGCTGGCTTCGTTCAGCCACTCTGCGACGGCATACCACGCCCCCCGGGTGTCCACGGCATATGTCGCCGGCGCCAGCCGGTACAGATAGGAACCATTCAGCCGGAATCGATCGTCTTCCCCGATCCGCCCCGTCCAATCCACCTGCCCGTTCAATCCATGCCGTCCCAGAATCGCCGTGGTCGCCACCCCCAGCCGCGGCGAAACATGCGTAGATTCGCGCACCCCCTCCTCACCGGGCAGGTCCACCCCCGCCAGCACCGACGCCCGCCAGGTGTCCAGCGGCCCCAGATCCTTCCGCATAACCCGCTGCTTCAGCAACAGTCCTGCACGCACAAATCCGCTATCGGTCTCGCCGCCCCCTTCCCGGCGCGCCCACTCCGATTCCAACAACAATGCGGTCGATGAGCGCACGCCATACGCCAGTTTCAGTTCCAACGCCTGTCGCCGGGCCTCCGGTCCTGCCGCGTCATATTCCGCCGCATAGCCCAGCGCCCGCACATAGGCTTGCCCCTGCGCCGGATGGGTCGCCGCATCCATGTAAGCCGGCTCCTGCGCCCCCGCCAGG
>JAHDSS010000073.1 GCA_018432565.1 Kiritimatiellia bacterium | reverse complement strand
GTCATCCAGCCCCAGGCCGGCATCAGCCCGGCCCGGAACCCCAGCATCAGGACCAGTTCGCCCGGAATCCACACCAGCCACGTCACCGCCACGGTGTAGAGCAGCGCAAACCGCGTATCCCCCGCCCCGCGCAGCGCTCCGCCCACCACCAGGTTGATCGCGTCCAGCATGCCCCACAGCGCCATCAGCACCAGCAGCCAGCGCCCCTTCGCCATCACGTCGGCCATCGTCACCATCCCCGCCCCCTCGCCCGTGAACAGCGCAAAATACATCTTCGGCAGAAACAGGAACGTCAGCGCCACCACCCCCATGTAGCCCCACGCCAGTTTCATCGCCGTCCAGCCCGCCCGTTCCGCCGTCGCGGAATCGCGCGCCCCCTGGTGCTGCCCGACCACGATCGTCGCGGCCATCCCCATTCCCAGCAACGGCATGAAGGCGATGTTGTTGATGCTGAACGCGATGTTGCTCGCCGCCATGTCCGCCGCCGGCAGCCGCCCCAGCAGCACCACGAAAAACGCAAACGCCCCGACATCCTGCACCGCGTTCAGCGCCGCCGGCGTCCCGAAGCGCAGCAGCGGCTTCATCCGCCGCCAGTCCAGGCGCGGCATCCCGCCCGTCCCGTATTCCGCCCGCAGCGCCGGCCGCCCGTACCAGTACAGCAGCAGCCCCAGGCCCAGCGCCGACGACGCCACCGTCGCCACCGCCGCCCCCGCAATCCCCCACGCCGGAAACCCCCACTTGCCGAAAATCAGCACGTAATCCAGCCCGATGTTCGCCAGGTTCGCCGCCAAACTCGCCCTCATCGGCGTGCGCGTGTCGCCCCGCCCCGAGAAGAACCCCGACACCGCATGCGTCAGCGACCAGAACCCGCACCCCGCCATCAGGATCGCCAGGTAGATCTTCTCCGCCGCCAGCATGTCGGCCGGATGCCCCGCCGCCGACAGCATCCAGAATCCCGCCGGAATCAGCGCCAGCCCCAGCGGCCACGTCAGCAGCCCCAGCCAGATGCCCTGCGCCGTCGCCGCGCCGCATTCGCGCTTCCGCCCCGCCCCGTGGTACTGCGCCACAAACGTCGCCGCATAGCCCGCCAGCGTCTGGAAAAACATCGTCAGCGTCAGCGCCAGCATCCCCGCCGGCAGCGACGCCCGCAGCGACACCGACCCGTGCCGCGCCAGGAACACCCGGTCGAAAAACTGCATCAGCGTGAACGACGCCATCGAAACGATGATCGGCGCCGCCACCCGCCACACCTCCCGATACCCCCCCGGCACCGCCGGCCCCGCCGCCCGGTTGACTCTCAACCCGCGCACGGCTGCCCCCCCGCCTTTTCCACGCTATGGAAACTTTTTCCGCCACTTTTCCACGCCATGGAAAACTTTTTTCCACGCGGTGGAAAAAACGGGCGGATTTTTCCACGCCATGGAAACTTTTTCCGCGGTTTTTCCACGCCATGGAAACCTGTTTTCCACACCGTGGAAGATCCGGAAAACGGGTTCACCGCGCTTCCGCCTTCGGCTCGCCGTGGCTCGAGCGGTAGCGCAGGACCAGCGGCACGCCGGCAAGATCGAACGCCTCGCGCAGCCGCGCCTCCAGATAGGCCTGGTGCGACGGGTTGCTGAGCTTCGGGTTGTTGACGAACAGGGTGACCCGCGGGGGATTCGTCCCCGTCTGCGCGGCGTAGTAGAACTTGAGCTGGCGCCCGCGCGCGAACGGCGGCTGCGAGCGTTCGAACGCGTCGCGGATCACCCGGTTCAGCACCCCCGTCGGCATGGCCGTCTCCAGTCGTTCCGCCACCGTCGCGATCACCTCGAAGCTGCGCCGGATCTGGTGGCCGCTGAGCGCCGACACGAACAGGATCGGGATGTCCCCCAGGAAAAACAGCTCCCGGCGCATCTGCTCCTCGTAGTCCGACGCCTTCACGCCCGTGCCCCTGGCCAGATCCCACTTGTTCACCAGCACCACGCAGGCCTTGCGGTGCTTGCGGATCAGCGCCGCCACCTTCTTTTCCTGCGTCGAGGGCCCTTCCTCCGCGTCCAGCATCAGCACCACGATGTCTGCCTCCGCGATGCCGGTCTCCGCGCGAAACAGGCTGAACTTCTCGACCGACTCATGCACGCGCCCCTGCTTGCGCATCCCCGCCGTGTCCACCAGCATGTAATGCCGCTCGCGGCCGTCGGGCGTCGTCAGCGTGAACGGCACCGAGATCGTGTCGCGCGTCGTGCCGGGCACCTCCGAAACGATCACCCGCTCCTTGCCCGCCAGGCGGTTGATGTAGGACGACTTGCCCGCGTTGGGCCGCCCGACCACCGCCACCTTCAGGCGCGGCGGCTCGGCCTCGCCCGTATCCGGCGGCAGGTGCGGCAGCACCGCCTCCATCAGCGCCTCGGCCCCGCGGTTGTGCGCGGCGGACACCGGCACCACGGGGTAGCCCAGCGCGGCGAATTCGCCGGTCCGTTCGTCCCATTCCGGCAGGTCGGCCTTGTTCGCCGCCACCACCGCCGGACGTCCGGCCTTGCGCAGCAGCCGCGCCACTTCGATATCCAGCGGCTGCAGCCCCGCCTTCAGGTCCGTCACCAGGATCACCGCCGCAGCGTCTTCGATCGCCACCTTCACCTGGTCCGTGGTCGCCCGGGCGATGTCGTCGCCCGTCTTCGCGCGGTCCATCAGCGCCAGCCCCCCCGTATCCACCACCTCAAACCGCTGCCCCAGCCAGTCCGCCGGGGCCGCCAGCCGGTCGCGCGTCACCCCTTCCTCGGCATGCACGATCGCCAGCCGGCGCCGCACCAGCCGGTTGAACAGCGCCGACTTGCCCACGTTCGGACGCCCTACGATCGCCACGATCCGCTGCACTGGAGTTTCCTTGCTCATACGCCGCCCACTATCCTCCATCCGCCGGCCCTTGTCCATTCTCCGCGCAGACCGCCGGATTCCGCCCCGCTCCGCCTCTGTATAGTTATTGCAATAACTAGTGTTATTGCAATAACTATATACTTCGATTCCCGGCGGCGGGGCGGGCGAAACGCTCCGGCGCCGGCGCTCTGCGGCGGGCGCGGCCGGACGGTTCCGGATCGGCTAGTACTGGAAGAAGCTCTGGCCGATGAACTCGCGGATCACGCTGGTCGGCGGCACGCGGTCGGTCGGAATCACCAGGAAGTTCGACAGGAACTGCTGGATGCGCACGGCCTCGGCGTATTCCGGCATGGACGGCTTGATTTCCGCCAGCAGGGGTTCCGCGTAGGGGCGCAGCACGGCCAGTTCGTAGTCCAGCGCGGAGTTGAACGCCACGTCGGCCTCTTTCTGGAACGGGAAGATCCAGGTCTTCTCGCCGCGGCGCACCTTGGGCCACATCTGCAGGGTCTTGATCGCCGGATGGCTGCGGAAGTTGTTGTCCCGCACCATGCGCCGGATCAGGCGGTTGTCGGTCGTCGAAATCCGGTTGTTGCTGTCGATGTTCAGCTGCGTCAGCGCGCTGATGTAGATCTTGAACTTGTGCTCGACGGGCACGCTGGCCGTCAGGCGCGGATTCAGTCCGTGGATGCCTTCCAGCACGATCACGTCGTCGGGACCGATGTGCATGAACTCGCCGCGGAACTCCCGCTGGCCCGTGTGGAAGTTGTAGTAGGGCAGTTCCACGCGCTTGCCGGCGTCCAGCGCCGTCAGCTGCTCGTCAATCAGCTCCAGGTTCAGGGCCTCGAGGTGCTCGTAGTCCACCTCGCCGTTCTCGTCCAGCGGGGTCTTGCCGCGCTCCACGAAGTAGTTGTCCAGCGAGATCGGCTTCGCGTTCATGCCGCTGGCCTTCAGCTGCAGCGAAAGGCGCTTGGAGAACGTCGTCTTGCCCGACGACGACGGCCCGGCGATCAGGATCCACTTCAGCTGGCCCTTGCGCTGGGCGATCTGCTCCGCGAGCAGCGCGATGCGCTTCTCCTGGTACGCCTCGTTCACGTCAATAAAGTCGTCGATCTTCTTCTTGGCGATGCGCTCGTTCAGGTCGCCCACCGTGCGCACCCGCACGATGCGGCCCCAGTCCTTGTGGCCCTTGAACACGTCATAGATGTAGTGCGCGGGCTCGAACGGCGGGAATGTGGACAGGTCCATCCGGTCCGGCCCCATGATCACGAATCCCTGCTCGTAGGGGATCAGCCGGTAGTTGACCAGCGCCGCCGCGTTGTTCGCCAGCGGCTGGTTCGCCAGATCCATGAAATCGCCGCACTGGTACACGCTGACCTTCGAGCTGTTCTTGAAGCGCAGCAGGTTCAGCTTGTCGGCGGCGCCCGCGGCCTCGAAGTGCGCAATCGCCTCGTCGAACGTGATCTTGATCCGGTCGATCGGCGCCTTCTCGTCCAGCAGCCTGCGCAGCGCCGCATCCAGCGCCGCCAGCTGTTCCTTCGTGACGCCCTGCGCCTCGCCGACGCGGAAGCTGCAATAGAGCCCCTTCGACAGCGAGTGTTCCACGGCGAAATCGCTGCCGGGATACAGCTCGTGGGCCACCTTCGCCAGCAGGAACGCGATCGTGTGGCGGTACACCCGCTGTCCGTACGAGTCCCGGTAGCCCAGGATCTTCACCGTGCTGTCCGTTTCGATCCGGTACTCCACCGAGACGAATTCGTTGTTCACCAGCGCCCCCAGCGCCGGGTAGTCGATCCCCTCCATCACGGCCGGATAATCCGCCATGATCCGGCTCAGCGCCATCCCGACTTCGACGTCCTGTTCGGGCCCGTGCGCGAACTTCACCTTAACCATCCGATTGGTCATGCTTTTCTCCTTGTATATAAACCGAACACTTTATCCGTGCGCCAACGGCCAAGGCAAGCTATATTGACCCGCATGATCGAAACGCTCCAGCCCGCCCCCGCCGATTTCCTGCGCGACGAATCCCGCCGCACGGGCAGCGCGGACCGCATCGCCTTTCCCCGCACCGAAGCCGACGTGATGGCCGCCCTCGCCGAGGCCCGCTCGTCCGGCCTGTCCGTCACCGTCCAGGGCGCCCGAACCGGCGTCACCGGCGGCGCCGTTCCCGAGGGCGGCTTCGTCCTGAATCTGTCGAAGATGACCGCCATCCGCCCCGACGGCGACACGCTGGTCGTCCAGCCCGGCGCCACTCTTGACGCCATCCGCGCCGCGGTCCCCGCCGGACGCTTCTTCGCCCCCGACCCCACCGAGTCCACCGCCAGCATCGGCGGCATGATCTCCTGCAACGCCTCCGGCGCGCTGTCGTTTCTCCACGGCCCCACCCGCCACCACATCCTCGGCCTGCGCGTCGCCACCGCCTCCGGCGAACTCCTCGACCTGCACCGCGGACGCGACCGGGCCGACGGCCTTCAGGTGCGGCTCGGTTCGCTCTCCGCGGAGCTCCCCCCGCTGCCCCG
>JAHDSS010000526.1 GCA_018432565.1 Kiritimatiellia bacterium | reverse complement strand
GCTGGCCCACAGCCTGACCCTGTGCGACCTCGGCCGTCCGGTCCTGATCGCCGCGTCGCCGCAGAACCAGGCTTCCCGGCGCGGCATCGAAAAAGCGGGCTTCCGGCCGCTGGGCGAATGGGAAACGCTTACGGTGTTCCGATGGTTTTCGCGGATGCGCCGGGTGTCCGGTCCCGGCGGGGAGGGGTCGGCATGAGCTGGATGGAGCGCTATGCCGACATGCTGCGGCAGAAGAACACGCCGTTTGTGCTTCTCGACAGCGGGTTGTTTGTGCGGCGGGCGGGCTGGATCGCGCCGGTCGGCCCGGCGGCCCGGCGGATGACGCTCGACCCCGCGCAGGGCCGCCGTCTGCTGCGCGAACTGGGCGGGCTCTGGGTGCAGTGGACGGACGGTTTCGGCCCGCATGCCGCCGGGTCGGACTGGTACGCGCTGACCTGCCGGGCGCATGTCCCCGTGGACGAAGTGCCTTCGCAGAACGCCCGCAAGCACATCCGGCGCGGCCTGAAACGATGCGAGGTCCGCCGGGTGGATGCGCAGGAGATCGCGAAGAACGGCTACGAGACCTATTGCGCCGCGGTGCGCAGCTACGGCACCGCCGCCGTCCTGCCGGCGCCGGAGGAATTCGCCCGCCGGGTCCTGAGCGACGAGCCGTTCGGCGACATCCGCCACCAATGGGCGGCCTATCACGAAGGCAAGCTTATCGGCTTCAACCAGAACCTGGTCTATGACCGCATCGAGGTGGACTACACGCTGGGCAAGTACCATCCCGATTACCTGAAACACTACCCCGCCTATGCGCTGTTCCAGACCATGAACGAGTACTATCTCGTGCAGCAGGGTTTCGAGTACATCAATGCCGGGTCCCGTTCCATCTCGCACGACACCGAAATCCAGGAGTTTCTGATCCGCCTGTTTAATTTCCGCAAGGAGCCCCTCCGGCTGCATGTGCAGTACCGCGCGCCGCTTGGCCTGCTGGCGGGCCTGGCCCGTCCGTTCCGGCGCTGGGTGCGCCCGCTGTCGCCCCGGGCCGCCGCCGTGCTGGAACTGGACCGTCTTCGTACCCGGTGAACCCATGAACCGCATCCCTTCCAACCGTTGGCCGGACAACCGACCGTTTGCGCTGTTTCTGTCGCACGACATCGACCAGATTCACGACCGGGAACTCTTCCGCATCCTGGCCGATCTGAATCACGTGCGGCGGATGCTGGCACAGGGCGAACGGGGAAACCTCCGCCTGGCCCTGCGGCGCGTCGCCCGCGCGTTGGTTGCCCCCAAGCCCGCGGAAAAGGATTTCGGCACGATCCTGGAGATCGAGGCGCGGCACGGTTTCCGCTCCACCTTCTTCGTGCTGCATGATCCGTACTGGAGCCGCCATGGCCCGCGCTACCGCCTGACCTGCCCGGAGCTCCGGCGCATCGCGGACCGGATCCGCGCCGCCGGCGGCGAAATCGGCCTGCATGGAGGCGTGCTGCGCCTCGACCGGGCGGAGGCCTACCGGGAAAGCCGCGATGCCCTGCGCACGGCGCTGGGCGTGGACGCCGTCGGCATCCGCAACCACCTGCTGCGCTTTTCGGGCGCGGACACCTGGGTCGCTCAGGAAGCCGCCGGATTCGAGTATGACGCCACATTCGGCCTGGCCGATCGTCCCGGCCCGCGCGACGGACGGCTGTTTCCGTTCTTCCCCGAAAAACGGAACATTCTCGAGCTGCCCCTGACCGTCATGGATGTCACGCTGTTCCGGAACCTGGCGCTGGACGGTCCGGCCGCGCTGGAGGCGGCCTGGGATGCCATCGGGCCGGTGATCGACGCCGGGGGCCTGGTGTCGCTGCTGTGGCACAACAACTACTTCAACGAACCGGAATACGCCGAGTGGCAATGGACCTATGAACGCCTGCTGGAACGCCTGGCCGCGCAGAATCCCTGGTGC
>JAHDSS010000091.1 GCA_018432565.1 Kiritimatiellia bacterium | reverse complement strand
CCTGCCGGTGATCGAGCCGCCGCCGGACCGCAAGGAGGAAACCCTGCGCGCCTGCACCGCGGCCTATACGAAGATCATCGAGGACGAGATCCGCCGCGATCCCGCGCAGTGGATGTGGCTGCACAAGCGCTGGAAGAGCCGTCCGGCGGACGAGGCGGAGTCCGCTCCGGCCGGAGCCTGAGGCAACGCCGTCCGCATGGCCCGAAAACGCACGATCGGAAAGCGGATCCGCCAGGCGCTGGAAGCGCCGCTGATGCGGCTGGGGCTGGCGGTGGTGCCGCGCCTGCCGCGTTGGGCGGTGCGGGCGCTGGCGCGGGGCCTGGGCACCGCGGCCTATGTCTTCTCCGCCCGGAGCCGCCGCCTGGGCCGGGAGAACCTGGATCTGGCGTTCGGCGGCACGAAGACGGCGGCGGAGAAGCGCCGCATCCTGCGGCGCTCGCTGCAGAATTTCTCGCTGGTGATGCTGGATCTGCTGTGGTTTACGCGCGATTCGGCGGCGCGGATGGAGCGGTGGTTCGTGCCGGCGCCGGGGTTCCGGGAAACCATGGCGGGGCGGACGGCGCGCGTGGGCGTGACGGGGCACTTCGGCAACTGGGAGCTGATCGGCCGCTACTGGGCGCTGCAGTGCGGTTCCACGATGAGCGTGGCGATGCCGTTGAAAAACGCGGCGGTGGATGCCCTGCTGCAGCGCATGCGCGAAAACACCGGCCAGCAGGTGGTGCCCCGCGAGGGGGCGCTGAAGAAACTGGTGCGCCATCTGCGCGCGGGGGGCACGGTGGGCCTGCTGCTGGACCAGAACACCGCGCCGGACGAAGGCGGCGTGTTTGTGGAGTTCTTCGGCAAGCCGGTGGCGGTGTCGCCGGCGGCGGGACTGCTGGCGCCGATGACCGGGGCCAGCGTCCTGTTCGGCTACGCCCTGCCGCAGCCGGACGGCACCTATCTCGGCGAGATGCCGCATGTGATCCCCGCCGCCGAGGTGGCGGCGCTGGACCGCGCGGACGCCGCGCAGGACATTACCCGGCGCGTCACGAAGTTTTACGAGGAAGCCATCCGCGCCCGCCCCGAGGGCTGGCTGTGGAGCTACAAGCGCTGGCGCCACATCCCGGCGGGGATGTCGCCGGAGGGTTTCCCGAGTTACGCCAACCCCCCAGGAGACTGACCATGCCCGACTTTGCCACCTACCAGCAGCAGGCCCAGACCACCGCGGTCTATCCGAACCGCGGCGAAGGCAACTTCATCTACCCCGCGCTGGGACTCGCCGGCGAGACCGGCGAGATCTGCGAGAAGATCAAAAAGGCCATCCGCGACGAGGGCGGGGTGATTTCGGACGAGCGCCGGATGCTGCTGGCGAAAGAGCTGGGCGACGTGCTGTGGTACGTGTCCACGCTGGCGACGGAACTGGGACTCGATCTCGACGAGATCGCCGCGGGCAACCTCGCCAAGCTGGCTGCCCGCAAGCAGTCCGGCAAGCTCCACGGCAGCGGGGATCTGCGCTGACATGCGCGTGCCCGCCGCCATTCTGTTTGACTTCGACGGCGTGCTGGCGGACAGCGAACGCCTGCACTGCGAGACGATGGCCGAAGTCATGGACGGCGACGGTCCGGCGCTGGACTGGGCGTATTATCGCGAGCACCTGATGGGACTGGACGATCGCGGGGCGTTTGCGCGGCTGCTGGAGCGCGCGGGCCTCGAGGCGTCGCCGGAGGAAATCCGCCGGCGGGTGGCGCGCAAGGCGGCGCGGTTTGCGCAGCATGCCGCGGACGGCCGAGTGCCTGCGCTGCCGGGGGCGCCGGAGTTTGTCCGCGCGTGCGCCGCGGCGCGGCCCCTGGGGCTGTGCAGCGGCGCGCTGCGCAGCGATATCGAGCCGGTGCTGGCGTCGCTGGGGCTGGCCGGCTGTTT
>JAHDSS010000180.1 GCA_018432565.1 Kiritimatiellia bacterium | reverse complement strand
CTTGACCACGAAACTCACGAAGGACACGAAAAAGGGATTGGGAAGAACGCAGTGGCTTTTGTAGCGTGGGGCTCCTGCCCCGCGCGGATTCTTCCAGCCGCACGCGGCAGGAGCCGCATGCCACGAAGGCAGGCAGTTACATCCCGATGACGCCAAGAATGCACCGAATCGCTGATGCGCCCGCGGGATGTGGCGGTTCGTTTTCCCTTTTCCCCGCCCGGTCACCGCCCGGGCCTACAGAAATCCAGCCCCTTGAACATTGAATATTGGATATTGAAAGGGTTGCAGGTTTACCGCCCCTTGACTACCCCCCCCGCCCTGAGCCCGTCGAAGGGCTGCCCCCTGCCTACTGCCTGCTGCCTACTGACTACTGCCCCCTGTCCTCCTTCTTCCGTTTCTTGGTCCTGCCCCGCTCCTGTGCCAACCGCTGCAGTTGCGCCAGATCAAGGCGGTCTTTTCCCCGATAGGAATCCTTGCTTTTAATCAAGTCTCCCAGGCCCACATAGGGCACCCGAACGCCATCGATCACGACGCTTGCGGCATTGGGAATCGCCTCGGTGTAGCTCAATTTCCACGCCCGGCGGCTGACGTCCACTTCGATTTCGTCCGCGATTTTGACGACCACGTTGTCGGTGAAATCCGCCGGGGTCAACTCGGCCGCCGCGTGATCCTCCAGTTGGGACAAGGCCGCAATAACGCGCCGATAATTGTCCTCGCTATCCTCGACCAGAAGGTCCACGTCCTCCGTCGTCCGCACCAAGCCGTGCAGAATCAACGCGTATCCGCCCACAACCAGATAGCGGGCCCCCTGCTCGTTCAGGAGAGAACAGACCTTTAGCAGGGGATCTTGGACCGGATCCATCGCGCGTTACCACAAGCGGGGATTGGTTTGCATCCGCCGCCATTGCTCGTATTCATCCCAACTGCGCGCCTTGTAGACGAACCCCCGCGGTCGCGGATAAGGGTTCATTCGGTCCATCTGCGCGTTCAACCGCCGTCCCCGCCGGTAGTTGGCGTCCGGCGTGTTGGGCCTGTTTGTCCTGATCCCGGCAACCTTCACAAGACCATCATACCATATCGCCTGAGGGCCGCAACCCCCTTCGCCCCTTCACGTATATTCAAGGCTCCCCTTTTGTGGCTTCTCGTGTTTTTCGTGGCCCTGCTCCTTTGGTTGCGGCTCCGCCGCGCTGTGTGCTCTGTGGCTCTGTGTGAACACGGCTGCCCCCCCTCACGAATCTCCGCGCCCTCTTCGGAATCCCATAACCCGGCTGTTCCTCTGTGCCCTTTGTGGCTCTGTGTGAACACGGCTGTTCCTCCTCACGAATCTCTGCGCCCTCTGCGGCAAAACCCACCCCTGCCCTGAGCCCGTCGAAGGGCCGCCTACTGACATGACGACCGTCATCCGTCCTCCGTCATCCGTCTTCCCGTCAACGGTCCTCTTCCCTCCGGCCAAAATCCTGTAAGTTCCTGTCAATCCTGTAATCCTGTCTAACATCATGAAGCCGAAAGCCATAACGCAAAAGGCGCGCAAACGCGGAAAGGGGAACCAGCAGGAACACAGGAAGGAACCCGGGAAATCTTGACCACGAAACTCACGAAGGACACGAAAAAGGGATTGGGAAGAACGCGGCGACTTTCCCCGG
>JAHDSS010000137.1 GCA_018432565.1 Kiritimatiellia bacterium | reverse complement strand
CTGGAAGCGGGCGCGGACGCGGACCGGCTGGTGCGCCGCACCGGGCAGGACGGCCTGCGCGTGCTGGCCATGCTGGTGGGCATGTCGGCCTGTCCGTTTCCGCTGTGCGTCCTGACGGGCTATGAACAGACCGAGGATCTCGACCGCATGAGCGGCAATTTCTGCCCGCCGTGCCGGGACCGCTTCGAACGCCTGGCCCGCGAGGCCGGTTTGCTGATGAAGCCCGCCGTCCCGGCCGCGGAGGCCCCCGCCGAAGCGGAGACCTCCGACGCCCCCGCCGCGGACGACGCGCCGGCCGTCGATTAGGCGGCGGTTTCCGGTCATGCTCGACATCAAGCTCATCCGCGAGAAGCCCGACGTCGTCCGCGAGCGTCTGAAGACCCGGCGCTCCGCCGTGGACATCGCCGACGTGCTGGCGCTGGACGAGCGCCGCCGCGCGGCCATTACGGAAGCCGACCGGCTGAAGAGCGAACGCAACGAGGTGTCCAAGCGGATCGGCGCGCTGAAGAAGGCCGGCGAAGACACGTCCGACATCCAGCGCCAGACCCGGGAAATCGGCGAACAGATCGCGGCGCGGGATGCGGAAATCCGCGAGATCGAAGAGACCCAGCGCCGCCTCCTGCTGGCGATTCCCAACCTGCCCCACGACAGCGTGCCCGAAGGCGGCGACGCCTCCGGCAACGTCGTGGTGCGCGAATGGGGAGCGAAAACGGAATTTCCCTTTGCGCCGAAAGATCACGTCGCGCTGGGCGAGGCGCTGGGCCTGTTCGACTTCGAGCGCGCGGCGCGCCTGTCCGGCGCGGGCTTCCCGCTGTTCACCGGTCCGGGGGCGCGCCTCGAGCGCGCGCTGATCCAGTTCATGCTCGACCTGCACACGACAAAGCACGGCTACGTCGAAGTATCCCCGCCGCATCTGGTCACCACCGCCACCATGACCGGCACCGGCCAGCTGCCCAAGATGGCCGACGACATGTACCACCTGCCCGCCGACGACCTCTGGCTGATTCCCACCGCCGAGGTGCCCGTCACCAACATCTACCGCGACGAACTCATCCGCGAGCCCCTGCCGATCAAGCGGGTGGCGCACACGCCGTGCTTCCGCCGCGAAGCCGGCGCCGCCGGCAAGGATACGCGCGGGCTGATCCGCGTGCACCAGTTCGACAAGGTGGAGATGGTTCGCTTCGTTCCCCCGGGCACGTCCTATGACGCGCTGGAAGAGCTGGTCGGCGACGCCGAAGCCGTGCTGCAGGCCCTGGGCCTGGCCTACCGCGTCCTGCTGTTGTGCTCCGGCGACATGAGCTTCGCCGCCGCCAAGTGCTACGACATCGAACTGTGGGCCCCCGGCCACGGCGGCTGGCTCGAGGTCTCCTCGTGCAGCAATTTCGAAGCCTTCCAGGCGCGCCGCGCCAACATCCGCTGGAAAACCCCCGAGGGCAGAAACGAATTCGTCCACACGCTCAACGGCTCCGGCGTGGCCCTTCCGCGCCTGGTGGTCGCCCTGCTCGAAAACGGCCAGCAGGCCGACGGTTCCGTCCTCCTGCCCGACGCCCTGCGCCCCTACATGGGGGGCCTGGACCGGCTGACGCCCCGGGCGTGACCCGCCGGTGATTGCCACGGTCCAGCGCACGGCGGCCGCGCATTTTCCGCGGCTCCGCGGAACCCGCGTACTGGTCGCCGCCAGCGGCGGCGCCGATTCCACGGCCCTGGCCCTGATGCTGAAGGAGATGGGGTGTTCCATCGTCCTGGCCCACGTCCATCACGGCATCCGCGGGGCCGCCGCCGATGCCGACGCCCGCTTTGTCCGCCGTTTCGCCCGGAAGCTCGGCGTGCCCTTCGTGCTCGGGCGGTTCGATGTGCCGGCCGAAGCGCGGGCGCGGGGCGAGTCGCTGGAGATGGCCGCCCGGCGCGTGCGGCGCGCCTTTCTGATCGAGACCGCGCGGCGCGAAGGCATCCGGCGGATCGCCGTGGGGCATACCGCCGACGACCAGGCCGAGACCGTGCTGATGCGCATTGTCCGCGGCACCTCCGTAACCGGCCTCGCGGGCATTCCGCATGTCACGCGCCACGGCGGCGCGGTCTTCATCCGTCCCCTGCGCGACGCGACCCGCCGCCAGGTGCTCGACTATCTGGCCCGCCGCCGCCAGTCCTTCCGCGAAGACGAAACCAACGCGGACGATTTCGCCCGCCGCAACCGCGTCCGCCACGAGATCCTGCCGCTGCTGGAGAAGCGCCTGAACCCCGCCGTCCGCCAGGCCCTTTTGCGGCTGGCCGACATCGCCGCCGCCGAGGACGAGGTCCTGTCCGGCCTGGCCCGCCGGGCCCGCCGCGAAGGCCGGACGGCCGAGGCTCCCCTGGCCATCCGCCGGCGCCTCGCGCTCGACGAGATGCGCCGCGCCGGCGTCCCGCCGGACAAGCAGGATTTCCACGCCGTGGAAAATTATTTTCCACGCCGTGGAAAAAACAGTCCGGATTTTCCACACCGTGGAAAAAAGTTTTCCATAGCGTGGAAAACCGGCGGAAAAAGTTTCCATGGCGTGGAAAATCCGGCATCGGCGCCGGGGTTGCGCATCCGGATGGGCCGGGGATTTTCGCGGCGGCCGGACGAGGTGTGCCTGTCCGCGGCGGCGGTGGGGGGGCGCGATCTGGTGTTCCGCAGCTGGCGGGCGGGCGACCGGATGGCGCCGCTGGGCATGACGGGAAGCAAGAAGCTCTCCGATGTGTTCACCGATCTGAAAGTGCCGCGCGCGGAGCGGAACGGCTGGGTGGTGGTTGAATGCGGCGGGGCCGTCGCGGCGCTGGCCGGCTGGCGTGTCGCGCGCGGTTTTGCGGTCGAATCCCCCCGCGCGCCGTCGCTGCGGATCCGGATTCAAAAGACTGGAGCCCCAATCAATCGCTGAACAGGTCGGCGTGTGTGCCGGTGCGCTCCAGGCGGAGAGAATCGGGACTGGCGGTGTAGATCAGGAGCCAGTCCGGCTCGATGTGGCAGTCACGCGATGGATGCCAGGGACCCGCCAGCGGGTGGTCGCGGAATTTCGGCGGCAGGCTGGAGCCTTCGGCCAGCAGCCGGACGACTTCCTTGAGTTTGGGCAGTTCCTTGCCACGCTTGCGCATTCGCTTGAGGTCGCGGGCGAACTGCGTGGTTTGGGAGACCCGTTTCACTTCTCCCAACTCTCGAACAGGTGTTCAAGAGAATCGAATGGCTCGACACCTTGGCCCCCTTGGCTTTTGCGTAGCGTGGCGGCGGTGCGTTTATTCGGGACATGGACAGCGAAGGGCAGGCCGTTGCGCAAGGTGATCTGCCGGTAAAAAATACGGATGGCTTCGGTCGGGCTGATGCCCAGGCGGCGCAATACTCCTTCGGCGCTTCGTTTCGTATCCGGTTCAATGCGGGCATGGACCATGGCGGTTTTCATGCCCCGCAATGTGTTGCATTTGACACACAAATGCAAGTGAATTTTTCCGGCAGTGCATTTTCCCGGCGAGGCATGGCGGGGGCATCGCCGTGCCAGAAGGCGTCAGGTAATCACGCCGCGGGTGCGCAGTTCGAAGAAGGCGGCCTTGCAGGCGCGGACATCGGCCAGGGCGTCGTGGGCGCCGTCGAAGGCTTTCTGGAACAGCTTGCGGTGCAGTTCGGTCAGGTTGGGGTATTTGCAGTCGCCGTAGCGGCCGGGAATGGCGCAGTAGGCGGTGGATTCCTTCATCGTGCAGCGCAGGGGCTTTTGGCGCAGGGGATGGGGATGGCCCAGCCGCAGGCATTCCGCGCCGAGGATTTTTTCGTCGAAGGAGATGTTGTGGGCGATGACGCAGGCGGCCTGTTCGATGGACGGCAGGACTTCGGCCAGGACGTCCGCAAGGGGGACGCCTTCGGCGAGGGCGCGTTCGGTGGTGATGCCGTGGACGCGGGAGGCGTCGGGGGGAATGATGTAGCCCTGGGGCAGGATGATGCGGTTGGCGGAGGCGATCTCGTTGCCGGCGTCGTCGCAAAGCATCCAGGCGAGCTGGACCATGCGGGGCCAGTTATCGAGCGTGGCGGCGGACAGGGGCAGGTTCCAGCGGCGGGGCAGGCCGGTGGTTTCGGTGTCGAAGAAAAACAGCCGCGCATCGGAAGGGCCGTTGAAATTGAGCAGCATGTCCATGGCGGGTGACTCGGATGAAAATGGTGCTCGAGGGGGGACTCGAACCCCCACGGGTTGCCCCACATGCCCCTCAAACATGCGTGTCTGCCATTCCACCACCCGAGCACCGGGATTGGGAAGACCTTCGTGGTCGTTGGGCGGGAAGATACGGGTTTGCCCTGGAGACCGCAAGTGTTTTCAGGGGGCGGCGGCCGGAATTATTGAGTCTTGCAACAATGCGTTGCGGTTGTGGTTCCGGCGGGCCCCACCACCTTGCGTGGTGGGGGAGCCAACTTGGCCTCCCGCCTTCGCCGAGGCTATGGCGGGCAAGCCCACGGCACAAGGCCGTGGGGGGGCGCAAGGGCCGAGTTCGTCACCCACATAAGCAATACTCAATAGTCGGCGGCGGGGGCGTCGGATTCGGCGGGGGCGGCCGGTCGTTCGACGGGCGAGCGGATGCCGTGGGCGGTTTGGATCAGGACTTCGGTTTCAAACGGGTCGGGCTGGTCTTTCCATTGGAGGGACAGCAGGAGGGAGGCCGGCAGGGCGGGCTGGGTCTCGCCGGGAGGGGGCCATTCGGCGTGGGGGGTGTCGTTGCTGACG
>JAHDSS010000213.1 GCA_018432565.1 Kiritimatiellia bacterium | reverse complement strand
TGTGAACGCCACTTTGAAATGTCTCTTCTTCCGCCGGTTTGAAGTTGCCTTGTTTTCTTCGGTCTGAAGATCAGAATGAATCCTCTTCTTTCTTCTTCCTGGCGGCGAGGGAGGGGTGAGGCATCGGAGCGGGAGGCGTGTTCCGGGGGATGAGGGGGATTGTATTCTTCCGGACTTTGAACCGGGAGGAGACGATGGGCACCCAAGGCTATCGAAGATGTTGTCACTGTGGGAATTGGTTCCGTCCGCATCCGCGCAATGTGTGTCACCAGCGATATTGCTCGAAGCCGGAATGCCGTAAAGCCAGCAAGCGGGCGAGCCAGCGGAAATGGTCCCGCAAGAACCGGGGATACTTTCGCGGCCGGGTGCACGTGAAGCGGGTGCAGGCGTGGCGGCGGGCGCACCCTGGGTATTGGAAGCGGCCGGGGACCGGGGCGCCCGAGGGTCCGGCGGATGCGTTACAAGATCTCTTGATCTCACAAGGATATGACAGCCATGGGGTTAAGGTATTCAGAGATTGCCTTTCCCGGGAGATATCTCGACCGTTACAAGATCTCTTGAATGCGCAATGCCATGTGTTGGTGGGAGTTGCCTCCATGGTAAGCGGGGAGGCGTTACAAGAGAACTTAGGAGAGGTCCTGACCGCCTGCTATGAACGGGGGCAGCGCATCGGCGGCGTGGTGCCGTGGATGCCCCCCCGGGAGGTGGCGCATGAGAGGTCGAGAAGTCCTGAACCCGCAACGGCGGCGGCGGGTGCCGCCCCAGTTCAGTTGGGTGGATCACCGGCTGGTCCGTGACGGGCATGTCGAAGGGCGCAGCGCGGAGGCGTTGGCGTTGTACTTGTTCCTGGTGACCGTGTCGGATGCCGAGGGACTGAGCTGGTACTCGGAGGCGGCGCTGTGCCACCGCCTCGGGTGGCCCGCGGAGCGGTTGGTGCAGGCGCGCGGCGAGCTGTGCCGGGCGGCGTTGGTGGCCTATCGCAAGCCGCTCTACCAGGTGCTGGACCTTGCACCGGAAGCGACGATGGCCGGCGGAGACCGGCGCACGCCCAGGGGCGAGGCGGTGGCGTTTGGCGACATCCTGCAAGGGCTATTGGCTCCAACCGGCGCGACGAGGGGAGGCCGGCCATGATCGATTACCCGACTTGGATCCGAATGCAGGAACTTCACGAACGCGACAAGCTCAACGCCGCGCAGATTGCGCGCGAACTCGGGCTGGCGCCGCGCACGGTGCGCACCTGGCTGGGTCAGCCCTATCGTGCGCGCAAGCAGGCGCGGCGCGCCAGCCAGCTCGATCCGTTCAAGGGCCGGATCATGGGCTGGCTGCAGCAGCACCCCTATACCGCCGTCCAGATCCTCGACCTGCTGCGGGCGGAGGGCTTTCACGGCGGGATCAGCGTACTGCGAGAGTACGTCCAGCAGGTTCGCCCCTCGCCCAAGGAGGCCTATCTGACGCTGTCGTTTGCCCCGGGAGAGTGCGCCCAGGTGGACTGGGGCATGTGGGATCCGATCCCGGTGGGCAACACCCGCCGACGGCTGAGCTTCTTTGTCATGGTGCTGGGCTACAGCCGCATGGCCTACGTGGAGTTCACTCTCGGCCAGAGCCAGGAGCACTTCCTCACCTGCCACCAGAGCGCCTTCGAGTTCTTCGGCGGCGTGCCCGAGAAGATCATGTGCGACAACTGCAAGACCGCCGTTCTCTCCCATCCCCGCGGCCTTTCCCCCGTGCTCAATCCTCGCTATGCCGACTTCGCCGCCCACTACGGGTTCGCCATCAAGGCCTGCAACGTACGCAAAGGCAACGAAAAGGGCATGGTCGAAAATGCCGTCGGCTACGTGAAGCACAACTTCCTGGCCGGCCGGCCCCTCACCGAGTTCGACTCGCTCAATCCGGCGATCCGCCTGTGGCTGGATCATACCGCGAACGTTCGCCTGCACGCCCGCACCCGCCAACGTCCCACCGACCTGTTCGTGGCCGAGAAGGCGGCGCTGCGGCCGCTGCCGGCGCACCCGTACGACTGCGCTCTGGTCCAAAGCGCGCTGGTCAACAGCCAGTTCCGGGTCCGCGTCGAAGGCAACCGCTACTCCGTGCCCGCCCGCCACGTCGGCCGCAAGCTGCTGCTCAAGCTCTATCCCGATCGCCTGTGCCTCTACGACGCGCAAACCCTGGTGGCCGAACACCTGCGTTCCTACGGACGCGGGGGCGACTTCGAGCTGCCCGAGCACGCCCAACCCGTGCTGGAACGAAAGCGCAAGGCCAACGAGCACCAACTCTTCAAACGCTTCCTGGCCTTGAGCCCGCGAGCCCCAGAATACTACCGCCAGCTCGCCGAGCGCAAACTCTCCTGGCGATCGCATCTGCGCAAGATCATGGCCCTGGCCGACGTCTATGGCGCCGACAAGGTCGCCCGCGCCCTCGACGACGCCCTGGCGTTCGGGGCCTTCTCCAGCGACTACATCGCCAACATCCTCGAACAGCGCGAACGCCGCCTGCCCGATCCCGGCCCGTTGACCCTTATCCGCCAACAGGACCAATTGGAAATCGAACTGCCCGACCCCGATCTGTCCATCTACGAACCCACCACAGGAGAACCCGCCCATGAGCCGCCCCCGAACCACGACCCTGCCTGACACCCTCCACAAGCTCAACCTGGCCACCATGGCCCAGCAGTACGAACCCCTGGCCCGGGATGCCGCCCGCGAACAACTCGGCCACGTCGAATATCTTCAGCGCCTCGCCGACGCCGAACTCGCCGCCCGCCATGGGCGCAGCGTCGAGCGGCGCATCAAGCGCGCCCGCTTCCCCATGCTCAAAACCCTCGAACAGTTCCAGTGGTCCTGGCCCGCCAACATCAACCGGGCGCAAATCCAGGACCTCTTCCGCCTGAGCTTCATCGACCAGAACCGCAACGTCGTCTTCATGGGCGGCGTCGGCCTCGGCAAAACCCACCTGGCCATTGCCCTGGCCCACCACGCCTGCCTCCACGACGTCCCCGTCCTCTTCACCCCCGCCGTCGATATCGTCAACACCCTCTGCGCCGCCCAGGCGGTCCACAACCTCCCCAAGGCCATGAAACGATATCTCGCCCCGCGGCTCCTCGTCATCGACGAACTCGGCTACCTCCCCATGGACAAGCGCGGCGCCGACCTGCTCTTCCAAATCGTCAGCGCCCGCTACGAGCGCGGTCCCATCGTCCTGACCACCAATACCGCCTACAAGCAATGGCCCCGCATCTTCAACAACGACTCCACCATCGCCTCCGCCGTCCTCGACCGCCTCCTCCACCACTGCGAAACCATCCCCATTCAGGGGCAAAGCTTCCGCATGAAAGACAAGGCATGACCCCCAAAGGCACTCACAAACCGGTGATCCAAGGCACTTTCACACCGGCGGCCACATCTCACCACGAAAATCGCGAAAATTGCGAAATGGTGGGTCAAAAAACCTTAAAAATCGTCCAAAATGGAGTAAAAACGGCCCAAAATGGGAAAAAATTGGCTTAAAACGGGGGGGCGGCGGAGAAACTACGAAAATCGCGAAAGGAGCGAAAGGGGAGGGGGGGATGGACGACGGAGGACGGAGGACGGACTGGAGGTTCGGCCAACGGCCACCAACCACAAACCACCAACCACCAACCATAGTCGTGAAGCTGACGCTGCGGTTTACAAGCGGGCTGAGTAGCGTCATGATATCCGGACTGGAGGTTTCTAAATGACCAAAATAGTCCTTTTACTGCTTCTGGCAGT
>JAHDSS010000183.1 GCA_018432565.1 Kiritimatiellia bacterium | reverse complement strand
GCCGTCAGCGACCAGCCGACGACCTGGCCGGCATCGTTCAGGCCCAGAGCGGCGCTTTGGGTGCCGCCGAGGGTGCCGAGATCAATGGGCCAGTACTCCGGGGCGGCGGCTGCGGACAGGGCGGCCAAAGCGGCGCCGATCCAGATGGTTAGGAAACGGGTCATGGGCAGAAACAGAATCGTAACGGAATCCGGGGGAAGGTCAATGGCCGGGTTCGTGGAATTGGAGGCCGAAATAGCGGAAGGGGGGAAGAAGGGGGGGGGAGGTCATGACGGGCGGGACGGCGGGAAGATTGGTGAAAACGGTGAAGCCGCCCCAGGCGGGGTTGGTGCTGGCCAGAATGGAATAGGAGGCGGAACGGTTGGTATAGGCGTGCCAGACGAGGCGCCAGGCATTGGTCCCGGGGTGGCGGTTTTCAAAATCCACGATGAGGCGGGCATCGGCGGGATTGGTGGGGTTGAGGCCGAGGGCATGCTCCTGCCAGGTCAGATAGCCGTCGCGGTCCGGATCGAGGCTGGCTTCGGCCATCCAGTGGCGGTTGGTCAGATTGAATTCGGCGAGCCACTCGGGCGGGACCAGGCCGTCATCGAGGACCGGGGCGAAAACGGCGTGGAGATCGAGGTTGCCGGGGAGGGAGGTCCAGGAAAACGCCTGGGTGGCGACGGGGATCGGCAGGGGCAGGGGAACGGAATTGGAGCGGAGGTCGGCGATGAAGGCGCCGGCCTCGGCGGTGAAAGCGGCGGCGAACGGTTCGCCGGCCTCCAGCAGAAATTCGCCGGCGGGATCGGCGGCGCCCGGGCCGTCGGAGGTGACGCGCACGCGGCGGGTCAGGTTGTGGAGGGCGACGGGCACGACGATGGGGGATGGCGTTTCGGGATCGTTGTGGTGGACGAGGAGGGCATAGTGGCCCGAGGCCATGGGGGGCAGCGGGGTGGTATCCAAGGCCAGCGGGATGCCGTTGGAGAGGCCCGGGGGGATTATCAGGTTGGTCTGTCCGAACGCCAGCCAGCCTTCGTATTCCGTCCGCGGCGACACGACGACATCATCCACGCGCCAGCCTTCGGCGACGACATAGGCATCGGCGCCGAAGCGGAAACGGATGTGCACCTCGCGGCCGGCGTAGGCGGAGAGGTCGGCGCCGACGGGATCCCAGTCGGCGGTGTCCACAAAACAGGGGGTGTCGGGGGCGAAGGGAGAGGCGGGGTTGGACGTGATCAGGCCGGGATAACCGCCCTCCGGCACGAGCGGGGCCCACGTGGCCCCGCCATTGGCGGAGATTTCCAGGACGCCGGAATCCCAGTAGTGGACGCCGGAGGGATCATCCTGGTCGATCTCGAAGCGGGCGCGATGAAGGAAGTCGAGGCGCGGGGCGGCGGCGGCCAGCTGGATGGGCGGAGAGACCAGCGCGGCATGGGTGGAGTTGCGGTAGATGCGGGTGATGGCCTGTCCGCAGTACCAGGCGTGATCGGGAGAGGCGGATTCCTGGGAGCTGAGATGCCAGTCCGGGTTGCCGTCGGGGCGGGTCCAGCCGTTCGTGCCGGATTCCATGTCGTCGGCGAATCCGATCGGAGCGAGTTCCAGGTCAATCTCCAGGTCGCGGCCGCCGGTATTCTGGATGGACAGGGACAAATTGGTTTGCGAGTCGCGGGGCAGGGAGACGTTGAAAGAATCCGGCGCGACAGCGATCCGGGCATAGGCGACGGAGACGGTCCAGACGGCCGACTGGGCGGCGTAGCCGGCGTCGTCGGATGCGGAGAGGGAATAGGTGATGACATCGCCGTCGCGGGCGGGGGAGGGAATAGACGCGGCGAAAAGATTGCCGGCGGCATGGGTCATGGGGGCGGAGCGCAGGAGGCCGCCGTTGCGCTGCCAGTGAAGGGTGGCGGCGGCGACGCGGTGATTGTCGGTGATGCTCGCTTCGACGGGCCAGGGGGCGGGGG
>JAHDSS010000220.1 GCA_018432565.1 Kiritimatiellia bacterium | reverse complement strand
TCCAGCGCCATGCCGAAATCGAGGCAGATGGCCTTGGCGTGGCCGATGTGGAGATAGCCGTTGGGTTCGGGCGGAAAGCGCGTGACGACGTTCCCGCCGTATGTGCCGGTGCGGTTGTCTTCCGCGATGATTTCGCGGATGAAGTGCATGTTCCGGGCGGGGGCATCCGGCGCGGAGGGGGCGGGTGTATTCATGAGTCGCCTCGGGCGGTCTCCATGGCTTGCTTGCGTTCGTAGAATTCGGCGGCTTTTTTGCGGATGGCGGCCAGCCGGGGGTGGTTGGATTCCTTGACGGCGGCGCCGAAGGCGGCGAGCAGGTCGCCCGCGCCGCGGGAGAGGCCGGCGGGAACTTCGATGGAGACGGTGACCTGATGGTCGCCGACGGCATGGCCGCGCACATCGCTGAGGCCCAGCCCGCGCAGGGTAAAGGTCCGGCCGGGCTGCGTGCCCGCCGGGATTTTCAGCGGGATGTCGCCGCGCAGCGTAGGCACCTGCACTTCGCCGCCGAGGGCGGCGATGTGGAAGGGGATGGGAATGTCGGTGTGGATGTCCTGGCCCTGGCGGGCGAAGAGTTCATGGGGCCGCACATGCAGGACGACAAACAGATCGCCGGGCGGGCCGCCGCGGGCACCGCCTTCGCCCTTGCCGGTCAGACGCATGCGCGAGCCGGTATCCACGCCGGCCGGAATGGCCAGGCTGATCTTGCGCGGCATCTTGACGCGGCCTTCGCCGCGGCAGGCGCGGCAGGGGTGGCGGATGAATTCGCCGGTGCCGCCGCAGTGCGGACAGGGCTGGCGGACCTGGAAAAAGCCGTTGGAGCTGACCACCATGCCGCGGCCGCCGCACTTCGGACAGGTTTCCGGCTTGCTTTTGCCGTCGGCCCCCGTGCCCTTGCACGTTTCGCAGTCCTCGACAATCTGCAGGGAAAGCTCGCGGCGGGAGCCGAACGCGGCCTCTTCGAAATCGATTTCGAGGTCGTAGCGCAGGTCGGCGCCGCGGGCGCGGCCGCCGCGGTCGCGGGGGCTGCCGCCCATGGCGCCAAACAGGCCTTCGAAAAAGCTGCCTCCGCCGAATCCGCCGCCGCCGCCGCCGAAGGCAGAGGCGAAGGCGCGCAGGGCTTCTTCGAGATCAATGTGGCCGGCGCCGCCGAAGCCGCTGCGGCCGCCGCCGCGTTCGAAGGCGTCCCAGCCGAACTGGTCGTAGCGCTGGCGCAGGTCGGCGTTGGAGAGGATTTCGTAGGCCTCGGTGGCTTCCTTGAATTTCTCCTCGGCGGCCGCGTCGCCCGGATTGCGGTCCGGGTGGTATTTCATCGCCAGTTTGCGATAGGCCTTTTTGATCTGGTCTTCGGAGGCGGTCTTGGACACGCCGAGGACATCGTAACAATCGTGCTTGGTACTCATGGGGAAAGGCGCCCGCTAGTCCGCGGCGGGGCCGGAAGAGACGACGACCTGGGCGGCGCGCAGGAGCTTGTCGCCCATTTTGTATCCGCGCCGGGTCTGGGTCACCACGTGCTCTTCGGGAACGGTGTCCGAGGGCATGTGGGTGATGGCTTCATGCCGGTTGGGATCGAATGGCTGGCCCTCGGCCTCGATGACCTGGACGCCGGCCTTTTCCAGGACGGCCCGGAGCTGGTTGTAGATGAGTTGGAAGCCCTCGGTGAAGGCTGCCGGGGCGCCGTTCCTGGCGCTGTCGGCGAGGCCGAGTTCGAAGTGGTCCAGCACCGGGAGAAGGTCCAGGACCAGTTTTTCGGACGCGAAGGCGATCCAGTCCTGGCGTTCGCGGGCCATGCGCTTGCGGTAGTTTTCGAAATCGGCCTGCAGGCGAAGCACCTGATGCTGGAGCGGCTCCGGGGGTTCCGGAGCGGGTGCGGGAGCGGCGGCGGGTTCCTCTGCGGAAGAAGGGGCGGGCTCCGCTTCCGCGGCGACTGCCGGCTCTTCCGCCGGGACGGGGTTCTTGGCTTCGTCCGCCGGGGGCTCGTGCTTGGAATGGGAATGCTTCTTGGTCATATCAAGGGCCAGACGATACGCACGAACCGGCATTTCGTCAATTGGAACGCCATCCGGCGCGGCAGGGGTAAGCTGATTCAGCCGGCCGGCTTGGCGGATGACGTTATGAGTTCGCCAAGGGTGCGCGTGGTGAAGATTTCCAGGGCGAGGGCGGGGTCCACGGCGTCGCCGCCGGTCATGGCGGACTGGGCGTCCACGGCGTCATGGAGCCAGCGGAACCAGCGACTGGCGGGGAACCGGGCGGCCTGCGCGGCCATCTTGGCCTGGGCGAAGGGATGGCCCTTGCGGGGATCCTTTTCGAGAGCGGCCAGAATGTCCTCGCCGTCGGGCGGCACATTCCAGTCCAGCTTGCGGTAGCGCTCGCCGCCGGAGAGGCGCGCCCAGCCGCGCTTGAGGCAGTCGGACAGGATCAGCATGTCTCGCAGGCGGTTCTGGAGGCTGACCACCAGGCCCACGGCATTCTCGCCCTGTCCGAGCAAACGGTGCATGACGCGGAGGGCGTGGGGCAGATTGCCGGTGCAGAAGGCGTCGGCAAACTCCCAGAACTTGCCTTCGCGCACGGGCGCGACCATCTGACATACATCCTCCAGGGTGACTTTTTTGCGGTCGCCCAGATAGAGCGAGAGCTTCTCGATTTCGTTGGAGACGTGCCGCAGGCCGTAGCCGGCGCGGTCGAGAAAAGCGGCCATGACGTCGCCGGACATGGACAGTCCGCTGTCCGCCAGCCGCTGCTCTACCTGCGGCAGGAAGCCGGCCTGGACATCCCGGGGCTGTTCGGGTTCGTCGAAGGCATGGACTTCCCCCAGGCTCTGGAAGGTCTTGAAAAAGCTGGTGGCCTTGTGAACGCTGCGGGTGAGCAGCACGAGGCGGACGCCGTCCGGCAGGCCGTTCTTAAGCCGTGTCACCAGGCGGTCGGTCTCCTCCTTGACGCTGGTGAATTTGCCGGGTTCGACCATGGGGTTGAAGAACGGCGCATTGCGGACATAGACGGTTTTGGCCCCGCCGAGGAACGGCGGCGTCAGCAGGGCTTCCATGGCGTTGCGCAGAAAGGTGCAGACGGAATCGGCGTTGAGGTCGGGATCGGGGTCGAGGGTTTCCAGCCCGAAGGCCTGTTCGTCGGGGGGGCACAGGCGGGCGACGATCTCGTCGGCCTTGCGGGTGGCCGAGAGGTCGTCGGTGCCATAGACCAGAAACAGGTTTGCCGCGCCCGTTTTCGGGGCGGCGGTGGTGGCGGCAGGCTTCTTCGGCGGCATGGCGGTCAGCGCTCCATGAAACAGAGCGCGGTATTTTCGATATTGCGGAGGTTGGCGAAGCGGGCGTCTTGACACTGGAACTGGTTTAGAGCGCGGGTGACTCCGGGCCACCAGCGGCTGTTGTAGTCGTGCCAGAGGATCAGCCCGCCGGGCTTAACCATATTCCAGGCCACCTCGGTGTCGGAGAGCACGTATTCGTAGCTGTGCGAGCCGTCCACAAACATCAGATCCACTTGTCCAAAATAGGGTGAGAAATCAAACGTACCCGAATCACCGTAGAGTTGGGTGATCTTGCTGGACTTGGCCTGCGCGGAGATGCGCGCACCCGAAACGGGCTTGTCAATGTAGGTCTTATCGCCGCAGGCCAGCGGCAGTGCGGCCTTGTCCGCGCCGTCGGGCGGCAGATCGAGGGTGTAGCACTTGCCATTGTCCGGCTGGTTGGCGGCCATGTTTTCAGTCGTGCGCCCGTCGAACGTGCCGATCTCGAAGCACATGGCGGGCTGGCGCTGCTTCACGAAGGCGGCGATGATCATCAATTCTGTCGGCGTGATGTTGCCGGCGACGTCGGCGATGCGCGAAAGCGTCACGGTCGTGTCGTCGCGAATGATATTCGAGGCGGCGATTTTCGGCACGGAGGGAGGCGGCTTGGCGTTGGGGTTTTCGGTTTCTTTTTCGAAGCCGAAGTGTTTGCTCAGGGTATAAAGTAACGGGCGGTGCTTTTTGAGCAACGCGCCGCCGGCGAAGAAATAGGCGCAGCCGGCTAGGCTTTGGACATAGCGCTTCAGGAACAGAGGCAGATCATTCATGGTGCCGCCATTTGTACCACAGGCAGCCGCGCAAGGGAAGCGCTCGCCGGCTTAAATCCGCAGGGGGGCGGGGCCGTGGGCGGCCCAGATGGCGCGGACCTTGCCGGCGAGCCGTTCGGTATCGTCGCGCGGGCCGATCTCCACCCAGGCCACGTCGGCCTGGTGGCGGAACCACGTCATCTGGCGCCTGGAGTACTGCGCGGTGCGCACGGCGGTCAAATGGATGGCCTCTTCCTCGCCGATTTCCCCGTCGAGGACGCGCGCAGCCTCCTTGTAGCCGATGGCGTGCCGGGCGGTATCGGACAGGACGGGGTGGCGTTCGCGCAGGGCGCGGACTTCATCGACCAGCCCGCGGGCGAACATCTGTCGGGCGCGGCGGTCAATGCGGGCGCGGAGTTCTTCCGGCGGGAGGCGCAGGCCGGCGATGCGGGGTCTGGGGCGGTCGGCGGCGGCGGGCAGCGGATGGCCGGACGCCAGCAGTTCGTAGGCGCGCACGACGCGGCGGGGATTTTCGGGATCGCGCAGGCGGGCGTACTGAACGGGGTCGAGCGCCTGGACCGCGGCTTGCAGGGCGGAGAGGCCTTCGGCGGCCAGCAGGGCTTCGGCGGCGGCGCGGTGAACCGGATCGGAGGGCGCGGCGTCGAGCCCTTCCAGCAGGCATTTCACGTAGAGTCCGGTCCCGCCGGCGACGATCGGCACGCCGTCGCTCGCGGCGATGGCCGGCGCGGCGGCACGGATCGCGGCAAGATAGTCGCCGACGGAAAACGGCCGGTCGGGATCCGCCAGGTCCAGGCCGAAGAAGGGCACGGCGTCGCGCTCGGCGGGTTCGGGCTTGGCGGTGCCGATGTCCATTCCGCGGTACACCGCCATGGAGTCGGCGGACAGAATGAGGCGGGGCGGGCGGCTCTCCAGCGCCAAATGCAGCGCCACCGCGCTTTTCCCCGAGGCCGTCGGGCCGACCAGGACGTGGGCGCACAGTGCGCTCATGCGTCGTCCGGACGAAAGTGCATTGTTACGGCCTGACCCCGGTGGCAGGTCATGGCGCGGGACGGGGGGGCAGGAGCGTGCCGAGCAGGTAGATGCCGACGCCGATGCAGATGGCGGCATCGGCGATATTGAAGGCGGGCCAGTGCCAGGTGCCGACATAGAAATCGAGATAGTCGGTGACGTAGTCGAGGCGCAGGCGGTCGAGCAGGTTGCCGGCGATGCCGCCGCAGAGCAGGCCGAGAGCAACGCGATGAAGCGTGCCGGGCGGCATGATCTTGCGGCGGAACAGGACCAGCGCGACCAGCATCACCGCCGCCAGCAGGGCCAGGGTCAGGATTTGTCCGCTGAACATGCCCCACGCCGCGCCGGTGTTGCGGATATAGGTCAGGTTGAAGAATCCGGGAATGAGTTCGACGGATTCATGCAGGCAGAACGCGCCGCGGACCCACTCTTTGGACGCCTGGTCCAGCAGGAGCACGTACAGGGCGACCAGCAGCGGTGTCATGGCCCGGCGGGGAGGGGGCGCCT
>JAHDSS010000501.1 GCA_018432565.1 Kiritimatiellia bacterium | reverse complement strand
AAGGGCGGGTGGCAAAAAAAGCGCCGCCCGGTGGCGGGCGGCGCGGAGGCCGAAGGCGGCGCGGAATGATTACCGTTTGGCCTTCCTGGCTTTCTTCTTGGCGGGTTTCCGGGCCGCGGCTTTCTTTGGCGCCTTTTTCACCGCCGCTTTTTTCACGGCTTTCTTCGCCGGGGCTTTTTTTGCTGTCTTTTTGGCGGCGGGTTTTTTGGCTTTCTTGGCAGGCTTGCTGGCCTTTTTCGCGCCGGAGATCGGGGGCAGGGCGGAGACGTCGAGGACGCGTTCCATGGGATAGCCCATCAGCTCGCCCAGGGTGCCGGTAACGTCTTCCATGCGGTTGGTGAGCATCATGGCGGCGATGACGAACGGCTTGTAGCCGGCTTCCTTGTAGGTGGGAATGCGGTACTTTTCAAAGACGCTGGCGGAGACTTCGCCGGCCTTGCAGGAGACATCGGTGATGTCGGCGGGCAGGCAGTGCATGTAGAGGGCTTCGCCGCCCTTCGTACGCTTCATCTTGGCCTCGTCGCATTCCCAGTTCTTGTATTCGGCGTTGTGGGCGAGGCACTGCTTCTCCAGCTCCTTCAGGCCGTCCTGGTCCTTGGCGCGCAGCAGGTCGGTGCGCTTCTGCATGACCTGATAGGGCGCCCAGGACTTGGGATAGACGATGTCGGCGCCTTCAAACGCTTCCTCCATCGAGGTCACCTGCCGGAACGAGCCGCCGGTTTCGCGGGCCTGGCGGCCGGCGAGGTCCACCACGTCGGGAATCAGGTCGTATCCCGGCGGGTGGGCGAGGGTGACGTCCATGCCGAAGCGGGTCATCAGGCCGAGGATGCCCTGGGGCACGGAGAGGGGCTTGCCGTAGGACGGGCTGTAGGCCCAGGTCATGGCGATCTTCTTGCCGCGCAGCGCGTCGAGCGAGCCGAAGTGTTCCTTGAGCCAGCACAGGTCCGCCATGCACTGGGTGGGGTGGTCGATGTCGCACTGCAGGTTGACGATGCCGGGCCGCTGGGCCAGGACGCCCTGGTTGAAGCCGTCTTCGAGCGCTTCGGCGACTTCGAGCATGTAGGTGTGGCCGGCGCCGAGGTACATGTCGTCGCGGATGCCGATGATCTGCGTGAGGAAGGAAATCATGTTGGCGGTTTCGCGGACGGTTTCGCCGTGGGCGATCTGCGATTTGCCTTCGTCGAGATCCTGGACGGCGAGGCCGAGCAGGTTGCTGGCGGAAGCGAAGGAGAAGCGCGTGCGGGTGGAATTGTCGCGGAAGTTGGAGATGGCCAGGCCGGTGTCGAACACGCGCAGCGAAACGTTCTGTTCGTAGAGATGCTTCATCAGCTCGGCGGTCTGGAGGATCAGCTTGAGCTCGGGGAGCGACTTGTCCCACGTCAGCAGGAAGTCCTTTCCGTAGAGACTGGCGTTCAGCTTGCGGATGGACTGGAGCATTTGGGTGGCGTTCATAGGGGTTCCTTCGAATCGGGTTGGTT
>JAHDSS010000460.1 GCA_018432565.1 Kiritimatiellia bacterium | reverse complement strand
TCGCCGGCTTCGACATTCTTTCCGGGGCGGATGCCGAAGCGAATGTCGGCGAGATGGGCATAGAGCGTGTAGACCACGGCGGGTTCCATCGCGCCGTCGCGGCGGGCCGCCTGTCCCAGCGAGGGATCGTCATGCTCAATCACGACATACTTGCCGTAGTTGGACGCCCCGGCGCTGGAATTGACGAAGGCCACGCGCCCGGCCGCGACCGCAAAGACCGGGTCGGTGGCGATGCCCCGCCGGTCGCGCTCGACCGGCGCGATATCCACGCCTTCATGGAAAGACGCCACGAAACGGCTGCCCCGCTTGACGGTGCGGGTGCTGCCGTACTTGGCGGATTCCAGCCGGCCGGAGGCCGTCGGCATCAGCACGCCCGGTTCGTCCGGATTCAGCAGATTGGTTTGGGGCGTCGGCGGCACCATGGCCTGCCAGACGGGGGGGGGCGGCCGGGGAGTGTCCAAGGCGGTTTCTGCGGGAACCGGCAACGGGGTGGGGGCGGGACGGCAGCCGCCCTGCCACAGGGCCAGCCAGCGGAAGAGAAAGAAATCCAGCACCAGCAGGGGAAGAATCCAAACCAGATGGCGCAGGGGGGACTTGCGCGCGCGGGATCGCATGGCCGGTCAGACGGCCATGACGTCTTTTTCCTTCGCGGCCACCAGGGTGTCCACCTTCTGCACATAGGCGTCGGTGGTCTTCTGCACCTCGTCCAGCGCGCGGTCGCGGTCGTCTTCGCTGATGGCGGATGCCTTTTCCAGCGCCTTGATGCCGTCGTTGGCCTCGCGCCGGACGGCGCGGAGAGCCACGCGGGCTTCTTCGCCCATGCGGTTGGCGACCTTGACCAGGTCCTTGCGGCGCTCTTCGCTGAGTTCGGGGATCGGCACGCGGATGATGCGTCCGTCATTCAGGGGGGTGACGCCGATGTTGGCCGCCAGGATGGCTTTTTCGATGGCGGGCAGGGACGAGGGATCGTAGGGCTTGATGACGATCAGGCGCGGTTCGGGGGTGCTGATCAGCGCCATCTGGTTCAGGCGGGTCTGGGTGCCGTAGCATTCCACGCTGATCTGGTCCACCAGTCCGGTGGACGCCTTGCCGGTGCGCAACCCGGACAGCCCCTGCTGGAGATGCTCGACCGTCTTCTCCATTTTTTCTTCGGCTTCCAGCAGGACATCATCTGAAGATTCGTGCATCGCGGTTCCTTTCACTATTCACGCCGTGACCAGAGTGCCGGCTTTTTCGCCGCGCACCACGCGGAGCAGCTCTCCGCGCTTGAAGAAATCGAAAACCAGTATAGGGATTTGATTGTCCATGCAAAGGGAAAAGGCGGCGGCATCCATGACCTTCAGGCGCCGGGCCAGTGCGTCGGAGTAGGTCAGGCGGTCGAACTTGACGGCCCGGGGATTCGTAACGGGATCGGCGTCGTAGATGCCGTCCACCTTGGTCGCCTTGAGGAGGACTTCCGCGCCGATTTCGGCGGCGCGCAGGGCGGCGGCGCTGTCGGTGGTGAAAAACGGGTTGCCGGTGCCGCCGCCGATCAGCACCACGGTGCCTGCTTCCAGCAGTTCGATGGCGCGGCGGAAGGTGAAGAGTTCGCAGAACGCCGGCATGGCGGTGGCGGACAGCGTTTTGGCGGGCACGCCCGCCGCCTCGAGGGCGGATTGCAGCGCCAGGCTGTTGATGAGCGTGGCGAACATCCCCATGTTGTCGCCGTGCGCCCGGCCGAATCCCCGGTCCTGGCCTTTCAGTCCGCGGAAAATATTGCCGCCGCCGATGACAACGCCTACCTGCACGCCCATTTTGCGCACGGCGCGGATTTGTTCGGCCATCCGGGCCAGGATGTCATCCGACAGACAGTCGCCGCCTTGCGGATCGCGCAGCACTTCGCCGCTGAGTTTCAGGAGAATCCGGTGGTATCGGGCTTTTTTCATGGGAGTTGATCCTTTCAATCGGGTTAGAGGGTGTGACCGGGGATGGAGCAGGCGGGCGGGTCGCCTTCGGGGGTGCCCAGCGTATAGGTGCCGCCGGAAGGGCAGACCGGCATCTGCGGCAGGTAGTCCGGAACGAGGGCTTCGAGGCTGGCCGGGAACGCGCCGCGTTCGGATGCATGCTGGCGGCAGGCGGCGGAGATGGCCTCGAGGGCCATGCCGCACTCGGCCGCGCGCTTCCGGGTCTGGTTCTGGAAAAAGGCCGGCAGGGCGATGGCCGCCAGCAGCAGCAGGATGGCCACCACGATGCTGGCTTCGACAACGGTGATTCCGGATCGGCGGTTCATGCCAGGTGCTCCTTCAGTTTCGTGCGGATGTCTTCGGGAATGGGGAGGGGCCTGCGGTTTCGGAAATCATAATGCACGACCACGGCGCTGCCCCTGGCCCCCAGTTCGCCGTTCTGCCAGGCCTCCTGGCTCACGGTAAAGGACGTGGTGCCGATTTTCGCCACCGCGGTGCGGATTTCAATATCGGCGCCCAGCCCCATCGGCACGATGAAATCCACGTCAATATGCGCCATGATCAGATTCCAGTTGTCCAGCTGCATGCCGGGATTGAACAGGCGGAAAAGCGGTTCGCGGCCCAGTTCAAACCACAGGGGCAGACGGGTGTTGTTGATGTGGCGCAGTCCGTCCACATCCCCGAAACGAGGTGTCACTGTCTTGCTGAACATGGTGTTCGATGGCGTTTGACCGAAAGCCCAGCATTAAACGGAGGACGCTCCCGGGAGTAAAGCCGAAAGCATCGCCTCGCACGCCCGCCGCACACGAATCGGGCGAATCCAGGGTGTCGCCAGAATCGGCCCTCGTAGCGCGGGGCTCCCGTCCCGCGCGGGTCCTAACAGCCGCCGCGACAGGAGCCGAGTGTCACGACGGCAATGGGCTGTATGATTGTCATCCCGAGCGGAGTCGAGGGATCTCGGCTGGGTCCCGCAGGCCTGCCTATGGGATGGGGCCGAGATCCCGCGGCGGCGGGACAAGTGATTTCGACTCCGGCGCTACGCGCTTTCGCTCAATATGACTTGGGCGTACACCTAATCGCAGAGGGCGAAAGGGAAGGCGAAAGGGAAAGAAAAAGTCTTTGCGCCGGACGTCAATCCGGTAGAGTGCGCCGGAACCAACCCTTTTTCGACAAGGAGACATTTGATGCTGGCTACGAAACGTTTCGATTATGTTCCATTCGACCAGGTGCATTTGCATCCGTCGGTCGCCAACCACCGTCCGCTGCAGGAAGCCAAGGTGGCGCATTACGCCGAAGACATCCTCGCCAACGGCCTGCTGGAGCCGATCGTGGTCTGGGAACGGAATCCGGGCGAGTTTTTCCTGGTCGGAGGATTTCACCGCCACGCCGCCATCCGCCGGATCCGGTCGCGCAACCCGGGCTATTTCGACCGCGTGGATGTCCGCGTGATCCAGGGGGATCTTGATGAAATCCAGGCGCTGAACCTGAAGCTGAACGCCGACCGCCTGGATGCGCGCATCACCGACTATTTTGACGCCATTCTGTTCATGTCCAACGCCAACTGGGAACCGGGGCGCATCGCCCGCTTTCTGGACAAGTCGGAGGCCTGGGTGGAAGACATTCTGCGGTATGCGCCGGGAATGGATCCCCGCGTGCGACGACGGCTGGAGCAGGGACAGATCAGCTGGGCCAGGGCCAAGACCATTTGCCGCGCCGTGCTGTCGTCGGCGCCCGGCGATGAACGCGCCGTGCTGGAGGCCCGGCTGGCGGCCCTGGAGAAGCCCGAAGGCCGTCCCGCGCCCCGCCCCCTGACCTTCCGCACCGCCGCCAAGCGCCTCAAGGCGCGTCCCGCCCGGTTCGAGGTCGGCAGCGATGATCTGCTGGCGCTGCTGGAGGTGCTGCGGGCCCGGAATGCCGCGCCGGAGGCCCTCGAACGGGTGCGCCAGGCGTTTCCCGGCCTGCTGGATGCCTAGGTTTTGCTTGTGGCGGGGGAGGGGGCAGGGTAGAAAGGTTGTTCCATCATGCAACGTCATGCCTCCATCCTGTTTGCCGCCGTTCTGGCGGCGTCCCTGCTGCCGTTCAGCGGCTGCGCACTGATTCGCAAAGGCGCCGCCCGGATGATCTCGCCCATGGCCAGCCAGCTGTCCGAAGGCCTGATGCATCAGGAGGACGTCGAACTGGTGCGCGACGGCGCCCCGGCCTTCCTGCTGGTGCTGGATGCGCTGGCCGAATCCCATCCCGACAATCCGGCCGTCCTGTTGTCCGCGGCCGAAGCCCAGCTGGCCTATGCCACGGCGTTTGTGGACAAGTCCCGGCGCGAACGCGCCCGGCAGATGTACCGGAAGGCACGGGACTACGGCCTGCGGACGCTGGCGGAATCCAATCCCCGCTTCACCCGGGCGCGCGACGCCGACACCGACACCTTTACCGCCTCCCTGCAGTCGTTCCGCAAGGCCGACGCCCGGGCCCTGATCACCACGGCCACCGCCTGGGTCATGTGGATCATCGCCAACTCGGACTCTCCGGCCGCGCTCGGCGACATGCCCCGGGTCCTGGCCATGATGGAACGCGTGCGCGAACTCGATCCC
>JAHDSS010000025.1 GCA_018432565.1 Kiritimatiellia bacterium | reverse complement strand
TATAGGTAGAAGGTGGCTTGACTGCGAGACCCACAAGTCGAGCAGGTGCGAAAGCAGGACTAAGTGATCCGGCGGTGGCTAGTGGTAGCGCCGTCGCTCAACGGACAAAAGGTACTCCGGGGATAACAGGCTGATCGCCGCCAAGAGTCCATATCGACGCGGCGGTTTGGCACCTCGATGTCGGCTCATCACATCCTGGGGCTGGAGAAGGTCCCAAGGGTTCGGCTGTTCGCCGATTAAAGTGGTACGCGAGCTGGGTTCAAAACGTCGTGAGACAGTTTGGTCCTTATCCACTGTGGGCGTTGGAGATTTGAGGAGAACATTCCTTAGTACGAGAGGACCGGGAATGACGCACCTCTGGTGTTTCGGTTGTCGCGCCAGCGGCATGGCCGAGTAGCTATGTGCGGAATGGATAAGCTCTGAATGCATCTAAGAGCCAAGCCGACTCCAAGATTGGATCTCCCTTCCCGACCGCGCAAGCGTGTCGGGACTGTAGGCAGGTTGAAGACGACGACCTCGATAGGGCGGGTGTGTACGCGCAGCGATGCGTTCAGCTAACCGCTACTAATCAGCCGTGAGGCTTGACCATTTATTTGTCCCCGGTTCCGCCCCGCCTCGGCGGGGCGGAGCCGACGGACTTTTTCATGAATGGTTTTTTGATTCCATGTATCCTGTGCACCTTTTTTTCCTGGTGGCCATGGCGCGAGGGTCATACCTGTTCCCATTCCGAACACAGAAGTCAAGACTCGCTGCGGCGATGGTACTGCCTCACTTGGGGGCGGGAGAGTAGCGCGCTGCCAGGATTTTTTTCAGGATCCGATTTGTGAAAACAGATCGGATCCTTTTTTGTGTCCCCGCGCGGAGACCCCGGCCCGGAAGGGGGGCGGGGGGTCAGGGAATGGAGGCCCGGGGCACGAGCACCCGGAGCGCGCGGTGTTGCAGGGCGATCTGGATGTCGGGCGGGGCATCGATCAGTTCGCCGTCCACCTGGATGGGGGCGCTTCGCTGCCGCTGGACGGCCAGATGCCGGAACCGGCGGGTGAACACCTGGGACAACTGGTCGATGGTGCCGTTGAAGAGGCGCCCGATATTCATCAGCAGGAGGGGCAGATCCTGGTGGCGGACCATCACCATCTCCATGTAGCCGTCATCCGGCCGGGCCCTGGGGGCGATCTGGGCCCCGCCGCCCCACTGCGTCAGGTTGGCGACCGTGCAAATGGCCGGCTCCTGGAAGGACAGGGTTTCGCGTCCGTCGAACTCGATGGTGAACGGCTGGGGAATGAAGGTCATCCATTCGGTGGCGGCGGCGAAGACATAGGGGGCGATGCCGCGGAAGGGCAGGGCCTCGAAGCCCCGGACAATGGCGGCATCCCAGGCCATGCTGCAGGTGACAAAGAAGGGGCGCCCGTTGGCGGTGCCGACATCAATGGAGGAGCGGGAGGCGTCGGCCAACGCCCGGATGGCCCTGGAAATGTCCAGTGGAATCCCGAAATGGCGGGCAAAGCCGTTGCCGCTCCCGGTAGGGATCACCCCCAGTGCGACATCGGTGCCGATGAGTTCGCTGCCGATGCTGTTGACCATTCCGTCGCCTCCTGCAATCAGGAGGGTGTCCACGCCATCGGAAACGGCCTGGCGGGCCTTTTGCTTGCCATCGTTGATATCGTTGCTGAACTGATAGGTCACCATGGCGCCATTCGCCCCGAAACAGGACTCGATGATCCCGCAGAAGGAGTCGAAGGAGGTGCCCATTCCGGACTTCGGGTTCACCAGCACCCGGAGGGTGTTCTGCGCGTTCATTGGATGACGCCTGCTCATCGTCATCGGGCCCCATTCTAGCAAGGGACCGTCCGGAATCCAGCCGGCAAATCGGGGCGGCCGGGCGCGAAAAAACCGGCAGGCCGCTGGCCTGCCGGTTCGGCGGCGGAGCGGATCAGGCGCCGAGCTGCCAGCGGACGAAGCGGCGGATGGTGAATTCGTCGCCCACCGCCTTGCCGGCTTCGGCCAGGACGGCGCCGACGGTCTTGTCCTGGTCCTTCACAAACGGCTGTTCCACGAGGCAGATCTGGCCGTAGAACTTCTCCAGCTTGCCGGCCACGATTTTGTCGATGATGTTGGCGGGCTTGCCTTCGACCTGCTTGGCGTAGATGTCCTTTTCGGCGGCGACGGTCTCGGCGGGGACCTGGTCGCGGGTGATGCAGGCGGGGTTGACGGCCGTGATGTGCAGCGTCAGATCCGCCAGCATGGCCTTGACGGCGTCCTGCTGCACGGATTCGGGTTTGGTGCAGCCGACTTCGACCATGACGCCGAGCTTGCCGCCGAGATGGACGTAGGCGGCGACGGCGCCGGTGCCCTGCACCTGGTAGGTGAGGTTGCGGCGCGCGACGAGGTTCTCGCCGATCTCGGCGATCTTCGCTTCCACCTTGCTCTTGCAGGCGTCGCCGATGGTGTCGTCGGCCAGGCCTTCGGCTTCCCGGAGCAGCTCGGCCACAAAGGACTGGAAGAGGTCGTTCTTCGTGACGAAGTCGGTCTCGCAGTTGACTTCGATCATGCGGCCGGACTGGGCGTCGGGGGCGACGCTGGCGGCGATGATGCCCTGCTTGGCGGTGCGGGAGGCTTTCTTGGCGGCCATCTGCATGCCGGCTTCGCGCAGTTTCTTGATGGCGGCTTCCTTGTCGCCGCCGGTTTCGACGAGCGCTTTCTTGCACTCCATCATGCCGACGCCGGTTTCGTCGCGGAGTTCTTTGACCAATGAGGCGGAAATGTCTGCCATGGGGGGATTCCTTTTCTGTTAGAGGGTGCGGTTCGGGATGGGGCGGGGGCGCGGAGCGCCCGGCCGCCCGGGGGGATTACTCGGCTTTGGGTTCCTCGGCGGGAGCCGCTTCGGCCGCGGGGGCTTCCGGCGCGGCCGGGGCGTCTTCGGCGGCCGGGGCGTCTTCGGCCTTGGCCTTGCGCGCGGGTTTCTTGGCCGGCGCCTCTGCTGCGGCGTCGGCGGCTTCCCCGGCGGCGGACGAGCCCGCTTCCGCGGCCGCTTCGCCCGCGGCGGCTTCCTTGTCGTCCGCCTTGGCCTTGGCTTCGGCCTCGGCGGCTTCCTTGTCCGCCTTGGCCTTGGCGGCCTTTTCGGCCTTGAGGCGGGCGGCTTCGGCGGCGCGTTCGGCTTTTTCCTTCTCGCGGGCTTCGCGTTCGACCTTGGCGCGGGCGGCGGCTTCCGCCTCTTCGGCGGCGCGGCGGCGGGCTTCCTCGGCCGCGATCTTGGAGTATTCGGCCTGGGCCTGCTTGACGGTGATGCCGATCAGTTCGGTGATCAGCTTGATGCCGCGGATGGCGTCGTCATTGGCCGGAATGGGGTAGTCCACCGGGTCGGGGTTGACGTTGGCATCCACGAGGGCGATGACGGGGATGTTGAGGCGGTTGGCCTCGGCCACCGCGATGGCCTCGCAGTTGATGTCCACGACAAACAGGGCGCCGGGGTTGCCGGGCATGTCGGCGATGCCGCTGAGGTTGTACTCCAGCTTCGAAAGCTCGTGGCGGAGCTTGGAGACTTCCTTCTTGGGCAGGCTGTTGATCGAGCCGTCCTTTTCCATCTGCTGGATTTCGCGCATGCGGGCGATGGATTTGCGGATGGTCTCGTGGTTGGTCAGGGTGCCGCCGAGCCAGCGGTTGACCACGAAAGGCTGCTGATGTTCGGACGCGACGGCCTTGAGGGCTCCCTGGGCCTGCTTCTTGGTGCCGACAAACAGGACCTGGCGGCCGCGCGACACGGTGTCGTAGATGAACTGGCGGGCCTTCTGCAGGCCGTCGAGGGTTTGCTCGAGGTCAATGATGTAGATGCCGTTGCGCTGACCGAACAGATACTTGCGCATCTTGGGGTTCCAGCGCTTGGTGCGGTGTCCGAAGTGCAGGCCGGCTTCAAGCAGGTCCTGAATACTGACGTCCTGGCGGACGTTGGCGGTCGTCATGGTGACCATGATGGGTTCCTCTCTTTATGGCATGGACCGGCACCGGGCCGGTCAATCCGCTTTGGTCCCGGGCGGAGGGCCGCCGGGGATCTTCGCTTCCGGTTCTGCACACGCAAAACTCGCGGGGGAATCTACGGGACAGGCCGGAGGAATGCAAGGGATATTTCAGGGCGTTCTGGGCGTTCAATCATACTCATAATCTTACTCCTGATCATAATCCTTATCGCTATCGTCAACGGAGCTGGAATTCAAAGCCAGGCAGAGGATTAAGATTAGGATTACGATTACGATTCAGAATAGGAACGAGTATGTTGCGGAGGGATAATCGGGACGCGGGGCTTGCGCGGGGCGGGGGCGGTCCGTATAGTCCGGAGTCCATATGAGCACGACACTATACGACAAGGTTTGGTCGCGGCACGTGATCCGCGAGGAGGCGAACGGATCGGCCCTGCTGTACATCGACCGGCAGCTGGTGCACGAGGTGACCAGTCCGCAGGCGTTCGAAGGGCTGCGGCTGGCGGGGCGCACCGTGCGGCGGCCGAAGCTGAACGTGGCGACGATCGACCACAACGTGCCGACGGTGGATCCGAAGAACATCATGGACCGCATCGCCAAGGCGCAGATTGACATGCTGGAGCGCAACTGCCGGGAGTTCGGCCTGGAGCTGTTCGGCATCGGCGACCCCTCGACGGGCATTGTGCACATCATGGCGCCGGAGCTGGGGCTGACGCTGCCGGGGCTGACGATCGTGTGCGGCGACTCTCACACGGCGACGCACGGGGCGTTCGGCTCGCTGGCGTTCGGCATCGGCACCAGCGAGGTCGAGCACGTGCTGGCGACGCAGACGCTGTGGCAGCGGCGGAGCCGCGCGATGCGGGCGACGTTCACCGGCCGGCCGGGGAAATGGATCGGGGCCAAGGATTTCATCCTGCGGCTGATCCGGGAGATCGGCACGGCGGGCGGCACGGGCTGCGTGCTGGAATACGCCGGCGAAGCCATCCGGGCCCTGCCGATGTCGGGGCGCATGACGATCTGCAACATGTCCATCGAAGCCGGCGCCCGGGCGGGGATGATCGCGCCGGACGAGACGACGTTTGAGTACATCGCGAGCGGGGACAAACCCTATGCGCCGCGCGGGGAGGCGCTGGAGAAGGCCATCGCCTTCTGGAAGACGCTGAAGAGCGACGACGGGGCGGTGTTCGACCGCGAGATCGAGATCGACACCTCGGCGCTGGCGCCGCAGGTCAGCTGGGGCACGAGCCCCGGCATGATCACGGACATCGACGGCGTGGTGCCGGGGCCGAACGACGTGCCGACGGTGCAGCCCAAGGATGTGGAGAAGGCGCTGGCCTACATGGACCTGAAGCCGGGCACGAAGATGACGGACATCGCGGTGGACGTGGTGTTCATCGGCAGCTGCACAAACGGGCGGATCGAAGACCTGCGCGAAGCGGCCGGCGTGCTCAAGGGCCGCAAGATCGCGAAGAACGTGCAGACGCTGGTGGTGCCGGGTTCGGCGCG
>JAHDSS010000511.1 GCA_018432565.1 Kiritimatiellia bacterium | reverse complement strand
TTGAACCCGACCATTTCCAGTGCTTTAAGGTACACAATCTCTCCCGCGGCGCGCCGATTTTCCGGCGCTGCACACACGGCCGCGTATTCACTCAAAAAACAGGCATGGAATCAACCCTGTTTCACTCCCGGCGACGCCTGCCGCATTGCCTCAAAATACATGACACCGGGGAGTGGGCGGGCACAGGGGGGTAAAACAGCCGTTGCCTCAAAAAAGATGACACCGGACAAGGAGGCATGGACATGAGCCTGAAATCACTGGAAACCTACCGCCGCCGCTACAGCCAAGCCGGGCGGGTATGGAAGAGCCGCTTGCTGGATGAGGTGTGCGAAATGGAGGGCTGGACGCGCAAGCATGCCATCAAGGTATTGCGCCGGCGGGTCCGCCGGAAATCGAAGCCCCCGCGTGGCCGAAAACCCATCTACGGGCCGACAGAAGTTCAGGTGCTGGAGCGCCTTTGGCTTTTGATGGATCAACCGTGCGGGAAGCTGATGGCCCCTGGGTTGGCCGATTGGACGACCTCGTATGAGCGTCATTTCGGGCAGTTGCCGGTGAAGGTGCGCGAACGTCTGCTGCAAATCAGCCCGGCCCAGATCGATCGATTGCTGTCCCCCTTCAAGGTCCAGCATCCGCGCAAGGTACGCACGGGCGGTGGCAATGTCCATCTGCGCAACCAGATCCCGATCCGGGTCGGGCCGTGGTCACCTGAAACGCCACTGGGCTTTCTGGAACTCGATACGGTGTCCCATGGCGGTCCCACCACGGCGGGGACCTTCCTGTGGACACTGACCGCCACCGATATTGCCAGTGGCTGGACCCTGCTGGCACCGGCTTGGGGATGCGGCCAGCACAGCGTTTTGGAGGCTTTTGAGGCCATGCTCCAGCGTTTGCCATTCCGTCTGCGCGGAATCGATACCGACAACGGCAATGAGTTCATCAACTACCACCTGTATACCTGGATCCAGGCCCAATCGGACCCGATTGAGTTCACCCGGTCACGACCTCGCCGCAAGAACGATAACGCCCATGTGGAACAGAAAAACTCTACCCACGTCCGCCAACAAATCGGATACGACCGCTACGACCATCCGGCCTTGGCCGTTCCCCTGCGGCGGTTCTACGAATCCTACGAACGGTTCCGCAATCTCTTCATCCCCGGCTTCAAGCTGTTGAGAAAGGAACGGATCGGCGCGAAAGTCCGCAAGATCTATGGCGAACGGATGACCCCGTGCGAGCGCATCCTGCAACACCCCGATACGCCTCCGGAAATCGCCAAGACCCTTCGCGAACTGCGCAACCGACATGACCCCATCCAACTATCCCGCGAAGTTCAACGTCATAAGGACCGATTCTTTGAGGAGGTCCGGCGACGGGCGGGTGCCCGCACCGACCGGCTCCGACGAGCTGGACATGGCCCATTCTCGCCGCCCGGCGCGGACACCCGCCCAAACTCGACATTGGCCCCCTTTGTGACTACCGTATGAACCCTCTTGAAGAGTGGCAACGGCACCCCTCGTTCACGTCCCCTTCGGTGTCATGCCTTTTTGAGGCAACACGC
>JAHDSS010000523.1 GCA_018432565.1 Kiritimatiellia bacterium | reverse complement strand
CGGTCCCCGGTCCAGCGCCGCCACCAGCTCCGCGCTGGCCGCGGCCTTGGCCTGCAGTTGCGGGATCCGCCGCTCCAGCCCCGCGCGCAGCTCCGCCCGGTCCCGCCAGCCCCGCAGCAGGTGCTCGCGCAGGGTGTTCGCGCTGAAATCGTCAAACGACAGCGTGCGATCCGGCAGCCCCAGCTCGCGGAAATAATACGCCACCTTGGGCTGGTAGGTGATGCCCACGACGGGCGTGCACTCCGACGATGCGAGAATCAGCGAATGCAGGCGCATGCCGCACAGCAGGTCCAGGTGCCGCAGCACGCCCTTGATCGCCGCATGGTCGTGCCGGCGGTTGTCAATCATCGCCGCCTGCACCGTGCGGGGCAGCCGCTGCATCAGCGCCTGTGTGATCTCCGCGTCGTGGTGCTGCGTGGTCACGAATACCATCGGCACGGGCACCTCCCGGTGAAAGCCGGCCAGCGCCTCTGCAAACACGTCCAGGAAGGCCTCGCGGCCCATGGACACGCGACCCGCCGACGCCCACGTGTCCAGGTAGCGGTTGACGTTGATCCCCAGCTTGGGCTGCGCCGGCTCCACCCCCGCCGCCCGCAGGATCGGCTCGACCTCCGCCGGCGGCAGGGCCGGCGCGTTCAGCGCCGCATCCGCCGCCAGGCGCACCCGCGGATTCGACACCCCGGCCTCGTGCAGCAGGTCCAGCGAATCCTGGTCCCGCACCGTGATGAACGCCATGCGCTCGGCCACCGATTTCAGCATCCGCCGCCCCGCCGCGGTGTGCACCGGCCCCACCCCCACGTTGTAGCCGATGATCGGAACGCCCCGGCGCGACGCCAGCGGCAGCAGCAGATATAGCGACGACAGGAAATTGAACAGCGGATTGAACAGCGACCGGTCAAACAGCACCGCGTCGAAAATGATCACGGCATCCGCCCGGCAAATCGCCCGCGCCGTCGGCACGCCCAGCATCCGCAGCGCCCCCTGCCACGGCATCATGCCCACCGGCCGGGTCCGGTTGGGATAATGCCCGCGGATGTACGACGGCCGGATCGTGGGAATGTCATAGGTCAGCCGCCGCCCGCACGCCCGGTCCACGCCGTCCATGATCGCCGCAATCAGCGCCGCGTCGCCGGCGTTCCGCCCCGAGGACGAGCCCAGCAGGGTAATGGTTTGCAATGTCGCCACGTTCTCTCCGCCTGGTTGGATCCGCCTCCGGTTATACCCGCTGCGGATGCCCGTTGGCAACTGCAAGCGTTTGCGCTAGGATGCCGGGCATTACGCATGGAGAAAGGGCCGGACTCGTGGACCACAGCCAGAAAAAATATCTCGTCACCGGCGCCGCCGGATTCGTCGGCTCGGAAATCGTCCGGCAGCTGCTCGCCCGGGGCGACGCCGTCCGGGCCATGGCCCGCCGCCGGGAGCAGCTCGACGGCCTGGACCATCCGGCCGCCGAAGCGTTCGAGGGCGACCTCCGCGACCGTGCGGCGCTGGACCGCGCCATGCAGGGGATGGACGGCGTGTTTCACATCGCCGCCCTGTTCCGGCAGGCCAATCAGCCCGACCAGGCCTATGTGGACACCAATGTGCAGGGCGTGCGCAACCTCCTCGACGCCGCGGCCGCCGCCGGCCCCCTCCGCGTGATCCACTGCTCCACCGTCGGCGTGCTGGGCCACGTTGAACACCCCCCCGCCGACGAGTCCACCCCTTACAACCCCGGCGACATCTACCAGCGCACCAAAATGGAAGGCGAACAGCTCGCGCTGGAAGCATTCCGCTCCGGCCGGCTTCCCGGCGTGATCCTCCGCCCCGCCATGATTTACGGCCCCGGCGACACCCGCACCCGAAAAATGTTCCGCATGATCGCCCGCCGCCGCTTTTTCTATGTCGGCCGGGGCGACAACCTGGTGCATTTCATTGATGTTCGCGATCTCGCCCGCGCCTTCCTGCTGGCGATGGACCGCGTCGAGCGCAACGGCGAAATCTACATCATCGCCGGCGAGCGCGCCATGCCCCTGCGCGAGTTCTCCGGAATCGTCGCCGGCGAACTCGGCGTGCCGCCCCCGTGGCTCCGCCTCCCTGTCAAACCCATGCAGGCCCTCGGCTCCCTCTGCGAAGCCCTCTGCGTGCCCCTGCGGATCAATCCGCCCATCTACCGCCGGCGGGTGGATTTCTATACCAAGGACCGCTCCTTCAACGCCGCCAAGGCCCGTGCCGAACTCGGCTTCGCCCCCGCCCAGTCCCCGCAGGACGAAATCCGCGACATCCTCGCCGACTACCGCCGGCGCGGCTGGCTCCAGCCCCCCCGATGAACCTCGCCCTGAAAGCCTGGCGGATGGCGT
>JAHDSS010000066.1 GCA_018432565.1 Kiritimatiellia bacterium | reverse complement strand
GTGGCGCGGGCCCTCGCCGCGGAGACCAGCTATTCCGCCGCGCTCGACATGATCGAGAAGGGCATCGCCGCGGCGGCGGACCCCGCCCAGCGCCTGGACACGCAGCTGGCCAAGGCCCGGATTTTGATCGAGGCGGGCCGGGCGGAGGAGGGCGCCGCCCTGATGCGCTCGCTCGCCGCCGGCATTCCCGACCGGGCCCGGGCCGCCCGGGTGCAGCAGGAGCTGGCCGGCCAGATGGCGCGGCTGGAGCACTGGAACGAAGCGGCCGCCGAATGCCAGGTCTGGCTGGACGCCTTCGAGGGCGAACCGGGAACCGCGGAGATCCTCTCGAACGGCGGCTGGGCCCTGTGGAAGGCCGGGCGGCCTGCCGAGGCCGCCGCCTGGTTCGAGCGCGCCGCCGCCGCGGAATCCGCTCCCGGCCCCCGGCTGGACCTGCGGCAGAAGCTGGCCGACGCCCGCTTCGCCGCCGGCCAGTTCAGCCAGGCCAGGACGGTCTATGACGAGGTGCTGGCCGCCCTGCCGGACGGCGATCCCGCCGCCGGACGCGTGCAATACCAGCTCGCCGAGACCGAACTCGCCCTCGGCGAGACCGAGGCCGGCGAAATCCGCCTGCTGGACCTGAGCCGCGCCCCCGGCGGTTCGGAGCATGTCCGCGCGGCCACCATGCGCCTGGGCGTGCTGTACGAAGAGCGCGGCGCCCTCGAATCGGCCGTGGACCAGTACAGCCGCCTGCTGGACGCCGGCCCCGATCCCGCCCCCGCCGCCGAAGCCCTGCTGGCGCGCGGACTGGTCCGCTTTCGCATGGGCTCCTTCCAGGCCGCCCTCGACGATTTTTCCCGCATCCGCGACGACTTCCCCCAGACGCCCTCCGCCGCCCGCGCCATGTTCATGCGCGGCTGGTGCCTCTATCTGCTGGGCCGCGACGACGAAGCCCTCCGGGTCTGCGAGCAGTTTCTCGCGGACTACCCGCGCTCGGAATTCGTTCCCGACGTGCATTTCTGGCTGGGCGAGCACGCATTCAACCACGGCGATCCCGAACAGGCCGAGAAGCGGTTCGCGCAGCTGGCCCGGGAGCATCCCGGCAGCCCGCGCGCCGCCGACGCCCTGTTCTGGGCCGGCCGCGCCGCCACCGCCCGCCGGGCCTATCTGGCCGCCAACGAGCATTTCAACGCGCTGATGGCGCAGTATCCCGACAGCCCCCGCCTGCCGGAGACCCTGCTGGCGCAGGGCGATGTGCTCAGCGAACTGGGCCAGTTCCCCGCCGCCATCCTGGCGTTCAACGAAGTCATCGTGCGCTTTCCGCGGTCGGCCGAGGCGATGATCGCCTGGGGGCGCAAGGGCGACTGCCAGTACACCCTCGGGCAGGACAATTCCGCGCGCTACGAGGAAGCCCTGCTGTCCTACCGCACCCTGCTGGACTTCGCCGGCGCGCCGGCCGACCTGCGCCTGCAGGCCGGCTTCAAGGTCGGCCGCTGCCTCGAAAAAATGGGCCGCGCCGCCGCCGCCCTCGACCGCTACATGGAAACGGCCTACGCCTATCTCCAGGAAGACCAGCCCCCCCCGGAGGCCACCGTCTGGTTCACCCGCTCCGCTTTCGCCGCCGCCGCCCTCCAGGAGCGCGCCGGCAACTGGAAGGAAGCCGCCGGCATCTACCGCCGCGTCGCCGACTCCGGCGTGCCGGCCGCCGCCGAGGCCCGCGACCGCATGGACCGCATCCGCCGCGACCACTGGGTGCTGTTTTAGGCGGGGGACAGGGGGCAGGGGAAATCAATATTCAATATTCAATATCCAATGTTCAATATCCAATATTCAAATGAAGCGTCGCTACCCTCGAGCCCCGATTCCATTTCGTGGGTTGAACCACAGATCCCGACCTCTTGCAGAGCCAGGACCGAGGGGCACGGAGAAACAGCCCCAAACCAGCCGAAGATTTTTTGCCGCAGAGCGCGCAGAGTTTAACAGAGAAACAGCCCAAGACAGTTCACTACGAACCTGCCACGCGGGCGGGCGTGGTCACACGAATTGCACGAAAGGGGATCCCGGAAGGGCAGCGTACCCTTTCCCCCTGACCGTAATCCTGTAAATTCCTGTCAATCCTGTAATCCTGTCGAAGATTGTCTGAACCAGCCGGGATGAACCACAGAGGGCCGCAGAGTCTCACAGAGAAAAATTCATGGGGGGGGCTTCGCCCGGGAAAGGATCGGGGAAGGCTGTTCAATCCCTCGGCTGGCTGTTCCGGCTGTCCGGCTGTTCGATCCGCCGCGCCCAGCGGGCGCAGCTACAGTCCCGGCGGTCTCGGCGAGACCGCCCTACCTTCCCCTTTCGTGAAATTCGTGTCATTCGTAGTTTCGGCTGTTGGGCTGTTCCTCTGTGCCCCTCTGTGGCTTTGTGAGAGTAAATCCGGGACCCATGTTCTCAC
>JAHDSS010000544.1 GCA_018432565.1 Kiritimatiellia bacterium | reverse complement strand
TCAGCCGCAAGGTGGCCGTGCGGTCGCTGGGCGACAATCGCTCGCCGGAGGTGCAGGGCTATCTGCGCCGGCAGTCCGTGCGCGCCGACCTGCTGGACGAGCGCTACCGCGCTACGCTGCAGGCGGCGGCGTACGAGGACGCCGCGCTCGATCTCGCCGCGCCGGCCGAAACCAACATCGGGCGCTACTGGTTCAATCTGCACCTGGTGGCGGTGACGTCCGGACGCTACCGGATCGGCGCGGAGGATTTTCTCGGCAAGGTCCGCGAGGGGATTTTCGCGTGGGCGGAGGAAACCGGCTGCCGGCTGAAGGCGTTTGCGCCTATGCCGGACCATGTGCATGTGGCGGCGCGGGGGCTGCCCGAACGCGCGCCGCTGGAGCTGGCGGAGGCGCTGTGGAAGAGCCTGAACCGCGCGGCGGGGTGCTGTCTGATGGGGGAGAATGTGTATGCGGGGACGTTTTCGGAATATGGGTTGGGGGCGGTGAAGTAGACGGACCTGATTCACCCACGGGGCAAGCCCGTGGGGGTCTGAAGCGGACCTGATTCACCCACGGGGCAAGCCCGTGGGGGTCTGAAGCGGACCTGATTCACCCATGCCACAAGGGCATGGGGGTCTGGAGAGTGGACCTGATTCACCCACGGGGCGAGCCCGTGGGGGTCTGGAGGAAAGAAGGAAATGATGAAGGTGGTTCAGGGAGACATCACGACGCTGGGGGTGGAGGCGATCGTGAATGCGGCGAACACGACGCTGCTGGGGGGCGGGGGGGTGGACGGGGCGATCCACCGGGCGGCGGGGCCGGAGCTGCTGGCGGAGTGCCGGACGCTGGGGGGCTGCGCGACGGGCGACGCGAAACTCACGAAGGGCTACCGGCTGCCGGCGAAGTGGGTGATCCATACCCCGGGGCCGGTGTGGCGCGGCGGGGAGCACGGCGAGGCGGAACGGCTGGCGAGCTGCTACCGGCGGTCGCTGGAACTGGCGGCGGAAAAAGGGGCGAAAAGCCTCGCGTTTCCGGCCATCAGTACGGGCGTGTACGGATTTCCGGCCGAAAAAGCCGCAAAAATCGCGGTTCAGACCGTCCGGGAGGCCTTGAAGGGGCTTGCGGGGCCGATGGAGGTCGTTTTTTGCTGTTTTTCGCAAAAAAGCGCCGATTTTCATCAAAAATGGCTCGCGGAAGTCGAACAAGACCCGGCGGAGTGAAAACCGTCATTCGGGGCTGAAAAAGGCAAAAAGTGGGGCAAAATCCCTTAAAATAGGCAAAAAACAGCCTAAAATGGGTCAAAAGTGAGCTAAAATCCCTAAAATTACCGTATTTTAGATATTTTTTGGTACTTTACAGGGTGCGGGGCGGGGTTCAGAGCTTGTCAGAGGGAGCGGATGGGGAGTAGAGTCGGCGAGTTTATTTCAGCGGATCGGCCGCCTGATCAGGAAACGAGACGATATTCATGCAATGGCTTTTAAAGAGGATCGTGGGGACGAAGAACGAGCGGGACCTGAAACGGCTGCGTCCGCTGGTGGGGCGGATCAATGCGCTGGAACAGGAGTTGCAGTCGCTGAGCGACGAAGCGCTGAAGGCGAAGACGGAGGAGTTCCGGGAGCGGCTGGCGAAGGGGGAAACGGTTGACGGGTTGATGTGCGAAGCGTTTGCGGTGGTAAAGAACGCGTGCCGGCGGCTGTGCGGCACGGAAGTGGATGTATGCGGGCACATGCAGACGTGGGACATGGTGCCGTTCGACACGCAGCTGATCGGCGGCATGGTGCTGCATTACGGGAAGATCGCGGAGATGGCGACGGGGGAAGGCAAGACGCTGGTGGCGACGCTGCCGGTGTATCTCAACGCACTGACGGGCAAGGGGGTGCACGTGGTGACGGTGAACGACTATCTGGCGAAACGCGATGCGACGTGGATGGGCACGGTGTACCAGTACCTGGGGCTGACGGTGGGGTGCATCCAAAACCAGATGCGGCCGGAGGAGCGGCGGGCGCAGTACGCGTGCGACATCACCTACGGGACGAATTCGGAGTTCGGCTTCGACTACCTGCGCGACATGGGCATGGCCTACACGCCGCAGGAGATGGTGCAGCGGGGGTGGCAT
>JAHDSS010000228.1 GCA_018432565.1 Kiritimatiellia bacterium | reverse complement strand
CTGGCTCTTAACCTGTCTTGTTTCCTGTTTTCCTGCTTGGCTGTTCCCTTGGGTTCCGATTCTTTTGGTTGCGGCTCTGCCGCGATGTGCGCTCTGTGGTTCAATCCTCCGCGCCCAGCGGGCGCGGCTACAGTTCGACCTAATTCATTTTCGGGCTGGCTCTTAACCTGTCTTGTTTCCTGTTTTCCTGCTTGGCTGTTCCCTTGGGTTCCGATTCTTTTGGTTGCGGCTCTGCCGCGATGTGCGCTCTGTGGTTCAATCCTCCGCGCCCAGCGGGCGCGGCTACAGTTCGACCGGCTTCATTTTCGAGTTTGCTGCTCAACCCGTCAGCGGATGGCGGGCCAGAGACCCAAAACCGCACCGATGGCCAGTTCGGCGGCGAGCCGCCCCCTGCGGCCGCGGGCCGGCCGCAGATGATATTCGTCCAGCAGAAATGGCAGGCGCATGGGCAGGTAGAAGAAAAGAAACAGCGGCACCAGCACCGGCATAAGGGCCAGCCGCGGACCCAACGGCCCTTCGCCCACCGCCTCCAGGTCCACGATGGCCTGCCACCATGCCGTGTAGGCCACGCAGCCGTAGGCCAGCAGAAACAGGTCCGCCGCATGCTCCTTCCAGTGCCCCGGGGGCTCGCGCGACACGGACTGCCCGCCCGCCGCGAACAGGCCGATGAATTCCTTGAGCACCAGCGCCACCATCAGCGCCAGCCCCCAGCCGGAGGCGTTTTCGCTCCCGCCCACCAGCCCCCAGGCATCCAGCACCAGCATGCCGCAGAACATCGTCACCAGCACATGCGCGATGCCCGCGGCCGAAAACACCGCCAGGGCCGGCCCTTCCGGCTGGAACCCCTCCTCTTGGTTGCGGCGGCGCAGAAACCGCAGCTTGGCGCGCAGGCCGAACGGTTCCAACCCCAGCACGACCAGCACCACGACGCCCGGCCACCACACGGGATCCGTTCCCTCCATCCCCGCCTTCAGTCCCCGCGCCAGCCACGGCGCCGCCAGCAGCGCATAGAGATAAAACCCCGCCGATGCCGCCCACCGGCCGATGCCGGCCCGAATACCGCCGTCTGCTGCCATGTCCCGGCCTATACCACGCCCCCGCCTCCCCGCCAAGCCCCTTCCGCCCCACCCGCGTCTCCGCGGTTGCCATGGGGGGGAGGGACAGGGTAGAGTCCGCCCATGAATCCCGTTCTCAACCGCGCGGTCTGGTGGCTGAACACCGCCGGGTTTGTGTTCTACCTGGCCTGGCTGGCCTCCATGAACGACCGGCAGATTCTGCGCGAACAGGACGGCATCGTCTATTTTCTGCCCGTCATTCCTTTCTTCTTTGTCTATATGCTGCTGATCGGCCCCAAGCCGCCCCCCGCCGCCAAGGAGGCCGCCCCGCCGGACGATCCGGCCGGCAACGGCCCCGCCGCCTCCTGACCGCCCCATGACGCCTGAACGCCGCATCACCCATCTGTCCATCTGGACCAATCTGGGCCTCGCGGCCCTGAAGCTGGCGGCGGGCCTTCTCGGCCGTTCCCAGGCGCTGGTGGCCGACGCCGTCCACTCGCTGTCGGACTTCGCCACCGACTTCGCCGTCCTCGTCGGCCTGCGCCTGTCCTCAAAGCCCCGCGACGACGACCATGCCTACGGCCACGGCAAATACGAAACCATCGTCGCCGCCATCATCGGGCTGGCCCTGGCCGGGGTCGCCCTCGAAATCGCTTCGCTCTCCCTTCACCGGATTTTCGACGCCCTGCGCGGCGAACCCGTGCCCCCGCCGGCCGTGTACGCCTTCTGGGCCGCCCTCGCCTCCATCGTGCTCAAAGAGGCGCTCTTCCGCGCCACCATGAAGATCGCCCGCGCCACCGGCAGCCCGTCGCTCGCCGCCAACGCCTGGCATCACCGCTCCGACGCCCTCTCCTCCATCGCCACCGCCGCGGGCGTGGGCGCCGCCTCCCTCCTCGGCCGCGAGTGGGGCATCCTCGACCCCGTCGCCGCCCTCTTCGTCAGTCTCTTCCTCCTGCAGGTCGCCTGGCGCATCCTCCGCCGGCAGGTGGGCGAACTGACCGACCGCAGCCTCGAACCCGCCGTCTGCGAGGAAATCCTCGCCATGGCCCGCGGCATCCCGGGAATCACCGAACCCCACAACCTGCGCACCCGCATGGTCGGCCGCAACCCCGTGATCGACCTGCATATCCGCCTGCCGGCCGACATGCCCCTGCACCGGGCCCACGACATCGCCTCCACCCTCGAAAACGCCCTGCGCCGCCGCTTCGGAAAAGAAACCATTGCCAACCTCCACCTCGAACCCTATTCTGGCTAGTTATTTTACTCGCAGAAAGGCCTCTCCATGGAACAAGGATCCAAGACCCTGCTGATCATTCTGGTCACGGCGCTGCTGATGGGCGCGCTGGTCGTCGCCCTCAACCCCGCCTACCGCCAGGCCTTCTTCGCGCTGGTCCGCGGCGAACCCGCCGCCTCCCCGATCTGGACCTCCAACCGCGACTATTATCCGGACGTGGCCCTGCCGGCCTCGGCTCCCGCCCCCGTCGAACCCGCTTCCCCGGAGACCGCCCATGACGCAGAATAAACTCATCGCCTTTTGCTACCTCTTCATTATCGGCATCGCGCTGGCGATGGCCTTCCCCCTGGGCTCCGCCGCCGTCGCCCCGCTGTGGCTCGGCACCCTGGCGCTCGGCCTGCTGACCGCCGGCGCCCTCCACCTCGCCCGCCGCCGCCGCCCGGCCGCCGCCGACGAGGAGTCCCTGTACGCCCCGCCCGCACGCTTCGACGCCCTTCAGGTCTCCGCCTGGGGCCTCCTGCTCGCCGCCGCCCTCCTCTTCGGCTACACCCGCTACCTCGCCATGATCCAGCCGCCCGACCAACTGGTCGGGCGCGTCCGTTTCGAGGCCGAAAGCGTCACCTGGTCGCCCGCCTCCCCCATGTCGTCCACCTCGTTCCTCAAGATTAAAACCCTCGCCCCCGTCGAGGAAGACATCGAACTGCGCCTCGTCGGCCGCCTCGAAGCCCTCCGGCCCGTCCGCGACGACAACGGCCTGCCCGTCCTCGATGCCGACGGCCGCTGGAATTTCACCCGCACCGACATGGACCAGGCCAGCGACCCCGTCCTCATTCCCGCCGGCACCCCCGCCGGAGCCGAACTCCTGGTCGCCCAGCCCTTCACGCACCTCGACCGCGTCGAACCCGTCAACCAGCCCGCCTCCGCCTCCCTCGCCATCCTCAAGCCCGTCAATGCCGTCTCGCTCTTCGCCCGCAGCGGCCGCAACGTGGTCCCCGTCTCCATCCTCGGCCGCATCACCGCCGACCCCTGGGTCTATTCCTTCAAGACCGTCCTGTCCATCACCCCCGACTACATCCAGTACCAGCCCGACGGCCCCTTCTTCCCCGTCGAACGCCAGACCGCACGCGTCACCATCAATCCCGACCTGCCCGGCTACGATCGCCTTGCCCGCTCCGCCGCCTACGGCTTCGATGTCGCCCTGACCGGCGAACTCATCGCCCCGCCCTCCGCCGCCAACGTCGGCGCCTTCGACCAGGCCAAGTACCTGCGCAATTACAACATCGGCGGGCAGATGATGATCCGCACCCCCATGGACGGCTCTTCCCCGTTCTCCGTCATCGTCCCCCAGGGCGCCGACGTGCCCCGCGACGGCAACGGACTCGTCGAATTCTCCCTCTACCTGCGCGATGAAATGGTCCGCGTCATCAAGCAGACCATGCCCCAGCCCAATTCCGCCTTCCTCGGCGCCCTCACCCTCGGCCTGCGCTACGGCATGCAGAACACCGTCTCCATCGCCTCCGATCAGCACGAAGGCGGCGTGGTCGCCCCCATCCTCGAACTCGGCCACGATTCCGACGACCTGATCGCCGACGAATTCCGCGCCTCCGGCATCAACCACGTCCTCGCCGTCTCCGGCCTGCACGTCACCATCATCACCCTCATGTTCATGGGCATCTTCACTCTCCTGAAGGTCTCCAAGAAGGTGTACGTCCCGTTCGTCATCTTCGCCCTCGTCATCTTCGCCATCATCACCGGCGCGCGCCCCTCCACCCTGCGCGCCGTCATCATGAACTCCCTCTTCCTGCTCACCTGGGGCTACATGGGCCAGGGCGTCCGCTCGTCCGCCCTCCTCGGCGTGCCCGTCGCCGCCTTCATCATCCTCCTGCAGAACCCCGCCATGGCCGTGGATCCCTCCTTCACGCTCTCCTTCGGCGCCATCCTCTCGCTCGCCCTGCTCACCCAGCCGTTCTTCGACCTGTTCAAGAAATTCCAGGGCAACGATTTCATCGCCCTGGTGCTCATGGTCGCCGTGCTGACGTGGGCCTTCGCCTCCCATTGGCTCCTCGTGGTCACCCTGCGCTTCTGGTTCTTCTACGCCCTGCTCGGCGTGCTCCTGTTCTGGCTGGCCCGGGTCCTGGACCGCCGCGGCATCCGCCCCATCGGCAGCTACGGCTTCGCCAACATCCACCCCGGCATCGCCGGCTTCATCGCCGCCCAGTTCGGCATGCAGATCGGCATGATGATCCCCCTCAGCGCCTACTACTTCTACCGCTGGCCCGTCGCCGGCGCCTACGCCAACCTCATCGCCATTCCCCTCGTCGGCGTCGTCCTGCAGCTCTCGATGCTCGCCGGCCTCATCGGCCTCATCCCCGGCATCGGCCTCTACATCGCCCTGCTGCTCAACGCCGCCAACTGGATCTTCTCCACCCTGTTCCTGCTGATCGGCCACTACTTCGCCAACTGGTTCGCCTATCCCTTCGTCGTCAAGCCCACCCTGCGCTGGCTCTTCGTGTACTACGGCGCCGTCGCCCTGTTTGTCTGGTGGCGGCTCCTCTGGTTCCGCCTCGTCCGCCCCCGCTGGAACAAGGCCTCCCGGCCCGCCCGCGGCCTCGCCCTCGCCGCCGTCGCCCTCGTCGTCGCCGCCCTCTTCGCCTCCGGCCGCGCCGAAGAGAAGGCCATCCGCCAGGCCGGACAGCTCTCTGTCTCCATCCTCTCCGTCGGCTACGGATCGGGCATCCTCATTGACGCCCCCGACGGCACGGCCATCCTGGTGGATACCGCCTTTGTCCAGACCGACCGCGGACGCCGCAACGACGCCGAGCGCACCATCATGCCCCACATCTGCCTCAAACGCATCCGCCATCTCGACGCCCTCATCCTCACGTCCCCCGAACCCGAGCACATCGCCGGCGCCGCCACCATCCTCGAACACCTCGATGTGGACCAGCTCCTCCATCCCGCCTCCCTCGCCCCCCGCCTCGCCGAGGGCGAACTCGCCGAGGTCCTCGCCGCCCGCTCCCCCTCCCGCCTCAAGCACCGCCTCTCCGGCACCGCCATCGAACCCCGCGCCCTCGTCGCCGGCGAACGCCTGTTTGAATCCGAAGTCAACGGCAAGTCCTTCGCCGTCGAAGTCCTCGGCCCCGCCGAAAACGATGCCAAAGCTCCCCTCTCCCTCCGCGTCGTCTATGGCGACTTCGCCCTCCTGATCCCCTCCGACCTCACCTTCGCCCAGCAGCAGGACCTGCTCGACAACACCCCCGCCAGCCGCCTGAAGGCCCAGGTCGCCGTCGCCCCCGGCCACGGCACCCCCGGCCTCGAAGGCATCACCATCGGCATGCCCAAGAATTACGAACGCTCGATCACCGACATCACCGGCGAACTGTTGAAGAAGGCCAAGGCCGAGGCCGTCGTCTTTGAGTTCGGCAACCCCCGCCCCGTCGTCGGCGACAAATACAAGGTCGCCGTCAAGCTCCACGGCGCCGCCCGCCGCATCGTCGAAGACCTGCTGACCGACACCCGCGTCCTCGCCACCGACACCGACGGCGCCGTCTCCATCGTCTCCGACGGCTCCACCTACACGTTCGCCGCCCAGTACGATTCCGAAGTCGGCTTCGTGGACGCCCCCACCTCCCTCGAAGTCGGCTGGTAGGGGTCCGCG
>JAHDSS010000229.1 GCA_018432565.1 Kiritimatiellia bacterium | reverse complement strand
GTAGTAATAAATCGTGCCCTGCGTCCGCCCCGTGTCGTTGTAGCTCGTGCCGTTGCCATTATAGATGACCAGATCGCCACCGATGGTGCTGCTGCCCGCCGTGTAGGCCGTGCCCTGCGTCGGCGCGGTGAACGAACTGTCGGCGCTCCGCACCACCATCACGTCGTGGCTCTGCGCGTTCTTCGACCAGCTCAGGTTGATCTGGCTCGAACTCGCGGGTGCCGCATCCTGCCCACTCGGATTGTTGATCGCGCTGACCGTAAAATAGCTCGCCGCCGAAAGCCCCCCGCCCGATGTCTCTTCCCAGTCCACGTCGGCATAGTACGTGCAGCTCCCCGTCGTGAAGCGGCCCGCGTAGTAGAAATTGCCCGTGGACGTAAACCGATGTTCGTTCTGGTCGGAAATCCAATACCGATCGCTGCCGTCCTGCCGCGAATAGGTCGCCCCATACCACGACCAGCCAGATCCGTCCGTTGTCGAGCCGAGACCGTAATCGACCGTCCAGCCCGAGGTGTCCTGATTGACGGCGAATTCAAACTGATAAGCCAACCTATCGCCAAGATAGTAGGTGTACACTGGCGCGCCCCGGTGGTACAGCGCGTGCCAGTACGTCGAGCACCCCGACGCCGACGTCGTCCCGCTGCCGGTCGAGCCGAAAGCCGTCTCCACGTTCACGCCATTGCGGGCCTTCACCCGGAAATAGTAGGTCGTCGAGGGAGACAGCCCCGTCGCCGTCTTGGTGCCCCACGTGGCCGCCGTGGCCCACACGGCGGAAGCTCCCCAACTGCCGTCCGACTGCAGATACTGGTTGTCGCTGGTCCGCTGGATCGCAAATTGAGTTGTGCCCGGATTTCCGTTGGCGTTGACCGTGATGTCCAGCGACGACGACGTGGGATTGGCCACCGTCGGCGCGCTCGGCACATTCGCCAGCGTCCAGAAGTTGCTCTCGGAACCCAGCGACGTTCCCGCGCTGTTCTGCGCGTAGGCCCGGAAGTAGTAGCGGGTGTTGACCGACAGGCTGCTGACCGTGTTGCTGAACGCCCCCGTGCCCGTGCCGATCGGCGTCTTGTTGTCGCTGATCGTCACCCCGCTCGACGTCTTGTACACCACGCCCCGGTTCGTCACCGTGGCCCCGCCGGCCGCCGTCACGTTGCCGCCCAGCACCGCCGACGTCGCCGCCACCGAGCTCTCCCCGAGCGTCGTCACCGTCGGCGCCACCACCACTGGCGCATCCGACACTTCGACCAGATCCACGAGCCAGCGCTTGCCCGATTTTATTCCGATCTTCACGTATTTGGCCGCCGCGTTGTTCACGGCCACGCTGTACTGGGAGTAGGTGTCCGAGGTGCTGCTGCCGCTCCCGACCGCCGAGCTCCACGCCGTGCCGTTGGTGGAAATGTAGACCTCGAAGTCCACTTTGCCGTCGGAAGCAGACCACTCCCGGTGCCAGAAACTCACCGTGCCGATGCCGCCCGAGTTCGACGGACTGACGATGCTGCGGGAGCCCTTGCTCGAGAACCGGACGGCCGCCGCGCCTTCATACATGGAGCTGGTGTCACGGTAAACGCTCGTCAGCGTCCAACCGTTGACGGTGTAAGTCCCATAGCTGGTACCCCAGCCCGTGGCATTGAATCCCTCGGACAAGGCCGCCTGGGCCACGCCGGAGCCGATGCAGAAAACCGCCGCAAGCCAGACTAGCGCCACCCTCCAAGAAGGGGTCAGTCCTATGATTTGATGTTTTAGCCCACCGCGTGGTCTGGCAAAAACGGTGCAGGATGGGGGGAGGATTCTGTTCATGATTCACCTCTGGGCGGTTGGAGCACGAGCGCGGAAGAGGGCTGTCCTTCGTCCGCGTGGAGATCGTTTTCGGGAGCCATCAATAGATTCAGGCGCTGGATCTGGTCGTGGAGCGAAGTCAGGTCGCGGTCTCGCATGGCATCGTGGATGAGCGAAGCGTCCCGCTCCAGCGCGAGTTGCAGTTCTTCCAGGGCCTGGTCCGGCTGATTTTTTCGGTTCAGCAGGCAGGCGTGGTTGTAGTAGGTCACGGCCAGTTTGCGATTCAACTGGTTGACGGTGGCGTTGATATTTCGGTCACCCGGCCGGCGCTCCGCAGCCACCTCCCACACGCGGACGCACGCCGGCAAGTAAGACAAATATCGCGCATACTCCTCCAGCGCCAAATCCTCACGCTTCACTTCCAAGTGGGCCGTGCGGATGAATTCATAGTGCTCGCTGAGCGTTTGAATGCTCGCCGCCATCTTCTTCTGCCACGCCGGAAGGTCTTGCAAATCGCGGGGCAGCGCCAGGGGGTCTCCCCACAGAGTTTGATAGCGGTCGATCGCTTTGGATTCCGTGTCCAACCCTTCATCCAGACACTTTTCGACTGCCGCCAGATCGCCCCGACGCAACTGGATCAGCGCCAACCGCGAATAAACTGGCGTGGCCAAGGGCATAACCTGGACGATAGAGCGGAGAATGGGCTCGGCCTCTCCATCGCGCCCCAGCAAGCACAAAGCGTCCGCCCAGCGCGGACGGTTCATCAAGACAAGGTTCCCGGCGTAATCGTCGGCAAACTGGGCAAACGAAATGCACTTTTCCAAATCGCCATCTTGGTAGGCCACTTCACTGAGGATGTTGAGAGCCGTAGCATCTTGGGGCTTTTTCTCCAGGACGGCGAACGCTTTAGCCACCGCGTTGGACAAAGCAGAATTGCTCAGATCCTGCTGCGCCATGGCAACCAGAATTACGGTGGAATCCTTGGCTTTGGGGGCGGTGTCATCCCAGAGCGTCGTGTCGGACTCCCAGACCTTCGTCCGTTCCCATGTCAGCGCACTCCAGGTGCCAATCAGGGTCAGCACGCCCAGCGCCAGCACGGGACGCCACGCCGTGCGCATGGCCCAAGCGCGGAGAACCAGCCAGGCCGTCACGATCAGGAAGCCGATGCCCGGGATGTAGAAGAACCGGTCCGCGGCCAGGTAGCGCACCCCCACCGGCACCAGACGTGAACTGGGCAGCAACGCCGCCAGAAAGAACATCCAGCCGAAAAACACCACGGGCCAGCGGCGACGATAGGCAAAGGACAATGCCAACAGCACACACACTGCAACGGCCGACAAAACGAACTCCGCGTTCAGGATCTCGGGCCAGGGGGCCAGAGAATAGAAGGCGCTGAGCGAAATCGGCCACAAAAAGGTGTGCAAATAGTGAATCACGCCGCGCGAAGCCACCAGCAGATTCTCGCCCCAGTTCAGAACCTCCGCCGTGGTCACGATACGGTCAGCCAAATGGGTATAAAAAGCCACCCCGGCACCGGTAGCCGCTAGCGCAAAGAACGGAACTTTTTCCAAAAGAGTGCGCACGCTCAACCGTCCCGCGCGGAAATAATCGCAAACGACCAGCACCAGCGGCAACGCCACCACCATTTGTTTGGAGAGCAGACCCAAGGCCATCGCCACTAGGCTGCCGCCATACGCCCAAACCGAGCGCTTTTCAGCAAAACGCAAGTACAGGCTCGTCGACAACAGAAAAAAGAAGCCGCTGAGCATGTCCTTGCGCTCGGTGATCCACGCCACTGATTCTACGTGGAGCGGATGCACCGCGAAAAACGCGCCGACGAGAAACGCCAGCGGCAGCGCCGGCACGTCCGTCTTCGCGCGGCTCTGCCACAGCCGCAAGACAAACCAAAAGACCAGCAGCGTGTTCAGCACGTGCAGAGCGAGGTTTGTCGCATGATAGACCAACGGATCAAGCCCAAAGAAATAGTGCTCGACCGCAAAGCTCAACTCGACCAGCGGGGTATATTGCCCATTCGGCATCGGCCCGAGCTGCGGCGTCAGCCGGAACATGTCC
>JAHDSS010000068.1 GCA_018432565.1 Kiritimatiellia bacterium | reverse complement strand
TATCGCCTACCGCGGCGGCGCTGTTGCGGGTCACAATGAATATCTTGTCCTCGCCGCTCCACACCGTCGCGGGACCGCTCAGCGTGATGGCCGGCGCGGAGACCGTCACGTCAAAGGTGGCTTGAGCCTCGGCGTTGCTCGCCAGGATGGTGGCCACGCCGTAGGCCATGGACGTGGCGGTAAAGGCGATCTCGGTCTGGCCGGGAGCAAAGGCTGCCGCAGGCGGCACGGCCAGCACCGACGGATCGCTGCTGGTCAGGCTGACGTTGTCCCCCACCGCGCCGGTGCGCGTCAGGGTGTACTGCTCCGGACGCGGTACGACGAACAGCTCCCCGGGCCCGCCGATGGACAGCGTCGGCGCCACGGGCGTAATCGTGTAATCCGTCCACACGCCCGTCGCTTCGTTGCTGGCCACGATCGTCGCGGGGCCGTTGGTCAAGCTCATCACCGTGACAAGGAAGGAGACCTGGTTGGAGCCTTCGGTGAAACTCACCGCGTCGGGAACTGTCACGGCATTCGTATTGCTGCTCGTCAGCACGATGTCGTTGCTGACCGCGCCCGTGCGTTGCAAGACGAACTCGTAGTCGCCCAGCGCCTGCGGATCCCACGTGCCGGAGGTGAAGGTCAGCGATTTGCGTTCCTCGCCCACGATTTTAATGTTGTTCATGAAGATGGCGAAATCCACGTTGTTGGGGGCGAATTCATTGGTCTCGTATCCGCCGCAATAGAGCGAGAAGCCCGTGGCGGGCTCCGGATTGAGGATATTCGTCGTGTAATTCAGGTTCTCCGTGCCGTTGGTTTCGCGGGTCAGATGCACCTGGATGCCGTCCGCCTGCTGGGTGATGTCCACCGCCACCACCGCGCCCGGAGACCAGTCCGTCGAAATCGTCTGCCCGTTCACCTTGAACGTATTACCGGGAGACACATCGATCACATTGGCGAATTGGCCCGTCGAGCAGAAGACGTCCACGCCGCGGCCGCCGCCGTCATAATTATAGGTGAAGGTAAAACTCAGCATATCACCGTTTTGCAGCGCGCCGTCGAAGTTGCGCTTGGCGTTGCACCAGCTCCCCGCCCCGTCGCCCATGAAACGGAAGGAATAGCCGTTGGTGGAATTCAGGTCGCCGCCGCCGCCGGCCGTGGAGTCGCCCAGTTCGGCCGGATCGTTCCAGAAGTCCCAGGCGCCGAAGCCGAAGCCGAGGTTGGCACCGTTGGTGAAGGTGTCGGGCGTATAGTTGCCTGCCTCATCATAGGCAATCACACTGTCCTGCGCCATCGCCGCGCCGGCCAGCGCCAATGATCCGATCAGCCATCCGCACAGTACCTTGATATTCATGCCTGCTCCCTTGTCCGTTAGCTTTCAACCGTATAGCAGGCACGTTGCCATAATCAGGGGTTTCAGGGCAACTCAAAAAAGCGGAAAAACCGGGGCATAAAACGGTTCACCCAACCTCTTGCCCTCTCCACCATGAGGTCCATCGGGCGTGTGCAATGGCGGCACAGCGCGGCAAAGCCGCAACGAAAAGAATTGGAACCCCAGGGAACAGCCAGGCAGGAAAACAGGAAACACAGGAAAACGGGCGCATCCCCGTTTCACTGACCCAGAACCCATTTTCATGAAAAGGGGCGGCAGGATGCCGCCCGTCCCGTCAAATCCCAAGGGACCGGCGGCTTCCAGCCGCCGATGGAGGTCAATGAAACGGGGATGCGCCCGAGGGG
>JAHDSS010000283.1 GCA_018432565.1 Kiritimatiellia bacterium | reverse complement strand
TACATCTCCTGCAGGGTGGCCAGGGCATTGAAGACGCGGGACTTGACGGTGCCGACGGGTATGCGGAGGACCGAGGCGATTTCGTCGTAGGTCAGGCCCTGGTGAATGGCCAGGACGAGGGTTTCGCGCAGTTTGGGGGTCAGCCGGTTGAGGGCGTCCTGGATGTCGAGATTCCGGCGCAGGCGCCCGAGGCCGCCGTCGGTGGAAGAGGGGATTTCCTCGCGATAGCGCTCGGCAAACAGGCGGAACCGGTTCTGCTTGCGGATGTGGTCCAGCCAGGCGTGGCGCGCCAGCGTGTAGAGAAACGTGGTGAATTTCGCGACGGGTTTGTATTTTTTCCGATAGTTCCATAGGCGCAGAAATGTGTCCTGGGCGAGATCCTCGCCATGGGTGGAAGCGCCCATGCGCGCGAAAAAGTTCAGGAGGGGGCGCTGGTGGCGCTCGACCAGGCGCCGGAACGCGCATTCGTTCCCGTTCCGGACCCGCTCCATCAGGGCGATGTCATCGGTTTCGGGCTGGACGGGATCGGTCATGAAACGGCATTGTTGAACGAGTTTCCGCCAAAAGAAAAGGAATTCCCGCGGGCCCGGCGGCGGCGGGGGACGGCAGTGAACCCGGCGCCTGTTTGCGGCGCTTACAGGGGCGGAAACAGGAACCAGTTGAAGGCGAAAGGATGTGATGATGAAACGACGGGCGGCAGGATTTCTGGCGGCGGGAATGATGATTCTTGGAGCGCAGGCGCAGCTGCCGGCGGAGCTGGAAGCGGAGGCGCGCGCGGCGATGGCCCGGGGCGCGGACTGGCTGGCGGCGCAGCAGCAGCCCGGGGGAACCTGGGGGCTGCCGGATTCGCCGGCCATGACGGGGCTGGCCATGAATGCCCTGCAGCGGACGGATGCGGCGGCGTATGCCGACGCCATCAACCGCGCGATGGTGTTCATCCTGACCAGCGTGCAGGAGGACGGGTCGATCTGGCGGACGCCGTCGGTGGAGCGAAAAGGGGGGGGGCTGGCCAACTACAACACGGCGATCTGCATGACGGCACTGCATGAGCTGGGGCGTCCGGAGCTGGTGCCGGTGGTGCAGAACGCCCGGACCTACCTGGCGGACAGGCAGTATCTGGAGGGCGGTTCCTACCACGGCGGCATGGGCTATGATGCCGACCAGGACCGGGAATATGCGGATTTGTCGAACAGCTACATGGCGTACGAGGCGATGCGGCTGACGGAGGATGTCGAGGATCTGCGCACGGCGGGGGAGGCGCGCGCGGACCTGGACTGGGAGGCGGCCCAGGCGTTTCTGGCCCAGCTCCAGAACCTGCCGGGCGTGAATACGAATGCGTGGCGCAGCGACAGCGAGGAGGATCGCGGCGGATTCGCGTACACGCCGGGCGGCGGGGCCTCGCGCACCAACGAGGAAGGCCGGGTCATGCTGCGCTCGTACGGCAGCATGACCTATGCGGGGCTGCTGTCGCTGATCTATGCGGAAGTGGATGCGCAGGACGAGCGGGTGCAGGCGGCCAGGGACTGGGCCGTGCGCCACTGGTCGCTCAATGAAAATCCCGGCATGGGGCAGGAGGGGCTCTATTACTTCTTCAATGTGCTGACCAAGAGCCTGAAGGCGGCGGGCGATGAGCGGCTGACGCGTCCCGACGGCCGCGAAGTGTCCTGGCGCGAAGAAGTCGTGCGCCGGCTGGTGGGGCTGCAGAAACCCGACGGCCGCTGGGTCAATGACAACAACCGCTGGTGGGAGGCGGATCCCAATCTGGTGACGGCCTACACGCTGCAGGCGCTGGGGACGGCGCTGGAGTAGCCCCATTCGATTTTTCAGCAGACGCGGGATGGCCGCCACCCCGTGTCCTTGCCGGCTGTCAGACCGGAGGAGACCCTTCACAGATTGGCCCGTGGAGGCTTGGCGGCGTGCGGTTTTCTTGACGCGGGGGGGCGGGTTTGGCACCCTCCTGGCCGTGCACAAGGTTTTCCAGCGGGTTGGACGTCGTGGCGGGAGCACGGGGAGGAGGGGACTTCAGTTTGGGCTGGTCGCCGGGCTGGTTTTGCTGGGGGGGGCGGATCCGGCGTCCGGGCAGCATCGCATCACGTTCAAGAACGGCGTCGTCCACGAATGCAGGATTCTGGGGTTTGAAAACGGCATATTCACCGTGGAATTGTCCAACGGGGTCAAGGCGTCCACCAGCCAGGCCAATGTGGCGCGGATT
>JAHDSS010000453.1 GCA_018432565.1 Kiritimatiellia bacterium | reverse complement strand
CTCATCGGCATCGTCTGGACCCTCGCCCTCGGCCAGTTCGCCATGACCATTTTAGTCCTGCTGGGCATGCTCATGCTCATCGGCGTCGTCGTCAACCCCGCCATCCTCATCGTCGACAAGATGGCCCAGCACATCCGGGAAGGCACCTGCCGGCGCGAAGCCATGCTCACCGCCATGGCCGAGCAGTTTCGACCCGTCCTCATGGTCATCCTCGCCTCCGGCCTCGGCATGCTCCCCATGGCTGTCAGCCGCGGCATCGGCTCCGAAAACCGCGCCGGCATCGGCTCCGCCTCCGTCGCCGGCGTCCTCGTCGCCGGCGCGCTCACCATGCTCGTCCTCCCCCTCATCTACACCCTCTTCACCGGCAAACCCCGGAAATCCGCCGATACCCTCGACAAGACACCGTGCCCGGACGAATGAACGCCCCGCCCCCAGCCCCTTCCGTTCCGGCCGACCTTCCCGGCCTGCTGCGCGATTCCCGCCACTGGGAACTGCTCCGCCAGCGCCATGCCCGCGAAACCCTCCGCTCGGTCTTCCGCGTCAACGGCCATTACCTCGTCAAAAAATTCGAGATCCCCCTCGAAACCCGCCGCTTCCGCCGCCCCTGGCTCGCCGAGGACGCCTGCCTGCGCCGCCTCGACGGCAGCGGCGCCCCCCGTTCCTTCGGCTGGTTCGAGGAAACCGCCGACGATCATCGCACCGTCTGGCTCGTCAAGGAATTCATCGCCGGCGAACCCGTGGACGCCTTCACCCCCGCCGACCTGCCCGCCGCCGCCCGCCTCCTCGCCCGGGTGCATTCCGCCGGCATCCTCACCGACGACGCCAGCGCCGGCAACTTCCTGCGCACCCTCGACGGCTCCCTCGTCTTTCTCGATTTCGGCCGCGCCCGTCTGCGGCGTCGTTCCCGCCCCTGCTCCTCCTGGACCATCGGCTGGGAACTCGCCAAGCTCCGCCGCGAAGGCTTTCACTGGAACAACGCCCTCTGGCGCGCCTTTTTGCCCCTCTACTTCGACGCCCTGCGCGCCGCCCCCCTCCGGCGCGTCGCCATCCGCGCCGCCGCCGACCTCTCCACCGCCCTGCGCATGACCCGCAAAACCCTCCAGGGCAAACCCGCCCGGAGCTGACGCCCCATGCGTGCGCTCCCCCGACTGGTCTGGACCGCCGGCCTCCTGCTCGGTGTTCTCTCCGTCTCCGCCGCCCCCGAATGGCTCGGCGCCCCCGAGCCCCCGCTGCTGGCCGGTGTTACCGGCGCCGCCGAAATCTTCGACAGCCATCAAAGCCTGTTCTGGGGCGTGGAATACCGTCCCGCCTTCCGCTGCTGCCGTCTCAGCCCCTGGCTGTTTTTCGGCTCCGGCAAACACAACGAATTCTACGCGGCCGTCGGCGTACTGCTGAACATCCGCCTCGGCGACCGCTGGGTGCTCACGCCCTCCTTCGGCGGCGGCTACTACCGCGCCGCCAGCGGTCTCGATCTCGGGTTCGATACCGAATTCCGCTCCGGCATCGAACTCGCCTGGCGCCATCCCCGGGGGTTCCGCATCGGCCTGGCTTTCGCCCACCTCTCCAACGGATCCCTCAGCGACTTCAATCCCGGCACCGAAACCCTCGGCCTGACCTGCGCCGTCCCCCTCGACTTCTGGCACCGCCGCCCCGCAACGGATTCCCCGGCCCCATAGGGAGGGCGTTGACCCGCACCGACCCCCATCCCCCCCTGGTGCATCTGCGATTGGGTATCGCCAGAATTGGCCCTCGTAGCGCGGGGCTCCCGCGCGGTTCCTTCCAACCGCACGCGACAGGAGCCGCGTGCCACGAAGGCAAGCCGTTACGTTCTTCTGACGCCAAGAAAACACACCCAATCGCAGATCCCCACCCTCCCCCCGTCTCCGCAACGCGCCATTGACGCCCTTCCCATCCCGGCCTACTCTTCCCGGAGGTGAACGACACACGAACCTTGTGGACCAAAAATGTCGAAGGCCGGTGAATCCATCTGTCCGGCATAGCCCCATCATGATGAAACCCCCAAAACCAAAAGACAGCCGCGCGTGGCGCGATTCGTATTACCACAGGCTGTTCGGGCTCAAAGCGGCGAACGAAGCCGGAAGAGTGCTGAAATATTTCGAACAGGAGCGCCCGCAGGACCCGCGGCCGCGCGAAGCCATTGAGGCCATCCGGGAGTGGGCGGAAGGCAAGCGCACACTGGGAATGAAAGAAGTCCGCCGCCTTTCCCTGGCGGCCCATGCCGCCGCCCGCGATGTCCAATCCGATGCGGCCAAATTCGCCGCCCATGCCGCCGGGCAAGCCGTCGGATCCTGGCACGCCCCCGCCCACGCCCTGGGCGCGTTCGGCTATGCCGGACGCGCCTTCATCGCCGGCAGGAAAAAGCCGTCCTGACTCCATCGCCGGTCTCCGGGCGCATCTGCGATCCGGTGTCGCCAGAATGGACCCTCGTAGCGCGGGGCTCCCGTCCCGCGCGGATCCAACCAGCCGCACGCGACAGGAGCCGCCTTTCCGGTCATGTCGAGCGCAGCCGAGACACTTGTCCCGACACCGCGGGATCTCGGCCCCATCCCAACGGCCGGCCTGCGGGACCACGCCGAGATCCCTCGACAGGCTTGGGATGACAGCCAAACAGGATAACAAGACCTTTTATGAACGGCATAAACCGAATCGCCGATGCGCCCCGGCCTCTTTTCCTGCGTTCCCGGGCTGGACTATAGTTATTGCAATAACTATAGTTATTGCAATATCTATACAATCCGCTGCCCGGCCCGGCCCGGATAAAATGCGGTGGTGAATGCGGCCGTGATGCGGTACAGGTTCCCGCATGGCGTTTTTCTTTCAGATCCTCTGTGTGCTGGGGCTGGTGGGCGCGGGCTTTGCCGCCCGCCGCCGCGGATGGCTTTCCGCGCGGGGCACCAACGATCTCGCCCATGTCGCGCTCTCGCTCGTCTATCCCGCCCTGATTTTCGTATCCATCACCGAGCTGTCGCTGGCCGACCTGCGCGCGAATCTCCCGCTGCCGCTGTTCGCCATGGCCATCGCCATGACCGGCTTCGGCCTCGGGCTGGCCGCCGTCCGCCTGCTGGGACGCGTCCCCGCCGAAACCTCCCGCGCCTTCCTTTTCCACTGCCTGATCAACAACTACTCCTTCCTGCCCCTGCCCCTCGTCCTGTTCCGCTACGGCGACCAGGGGGTCGGCCTGCTGGTCTTTTCCTCCGTCGGCTTCGAGCTGCTGCTGTGGTCGCTGGGCGTCATGCTCTTCACCCGTGCCGAACGCCGCCGCGACCGCCTGAAATCCCTGTTCAGCCCGCCGCTGCTCGCCCTGATCTTCAGCCTGGGCGTCGTGGCGGTCCGCGACCTGGTCCCGTGGCCCGCGCCGCCCCCCTGGCTGGCGCTCGCCGCCACCACCTTCCGCAACGGACTGGCCACGCTCGGCGCCGCCACCATCGCGCTGTCCATGCTGGTGGCCGGCAGCCGCTTCGCCGTGCTGAAATTCCAAACCATGCTGGGCTGGAGGGTCTGGCTGGTCTCCGCCATCCGCCTGCTCGCCGTCCCCCTGGTCGTCATCCCCCTGATCGGCCTCGTGCCCATGGACGCCACCGCCCGCGGCATCCTGTTCATTATCGCCGTCATGCCCTCCGCCATGGTCAGCGTGCTCTTTTCCGAACGCTACGGCGGCGACACCGACTTCATCGCCGGCGGCCTGCTCCTTACCCACCTCTGGGCCCTCGTCACCGTCCCCCTCCTCCTCGCCTGGGCCTTCTGATGCGGGAAATCCCGGAATAGACTTTATAAAGTCTGTTCCGGGACGGTTTCCACGCCAGGGAGGCGCTTGCAAACCTCCTGGCGGAGAGATGGCTCAGTGGCTGTTCATTCTGAATCCTGAATTCTGGATTCTGAATACGGCTCGGGCAAAACGGAGTTTTGCAGAAGCCTCCATGGAAAATTTTCTTCCGGATTTTCCACGCTATGGAAAAATTTCTTCCGGATTTTCCACGCCATGGAAAAAAATTTTCCACAGCGTGGAAAACTCAGGGTTCCGCGCCGAGCCGTTCGGCAAGCATCGGCCCCAGCGCCTCGATGTCGCCCGCCCCGATGATCAGGATCCAGTCGCCGGCGCTCCAGCGCGCCTCGATCCGCGCGGCGGCGTCGGTCAGATCCCGCGCCAGCTCGGCCGGCGCACCGCCGCGGCGGCGGAAATGTTCCAGCAGGTCTTCCGAGGTTCCGCCGGCCATCGGCGGCTCGCTGGCGGCATAGACCGGCAGCAGCACCACGCCGGCCACGCCCTCGAACGCCGGCGGGAATTCCGCGCCGAGCGCCCGGGTGCGCGTGTAACGGTGCGGCTGAAACACCGCCCAGATCCGGCCGGCGCCCGCCTGGCGAGCCGCGGCGATCAGCGAGCGGATTTCCGACGGATGGTGCGCATAGTCGGCCACCACGCGGATACCGCGCGCGTGCGCCACCGGCTCGAAGCGG
>JAHDSS010000194.1 GCA_018432565.1 Kiritimatiellia bacterium | reverse complement strand
TTTTCGCGCCGAAATTTCGCCGCCCCCCTCCCCCCGGGGCGAGGGGGGCGCCCCGGCCCTTCGGCCGGGGCTTGGACACCGCCCTGCGCTTCTGCTCAGGCAAAGGCCAGGCTGATCCATCTCTTTGTGGAATTTCCCAGCGAATAAATAATCTTATAAATCGCTTGACCCGGGCGGCACGTTATGTTTCAACTAAGCGAGAAAATTAATGCCGACAAGGCTTTATCCGTCTTGTCGAAAAGTAAAGAGGAGTATGAGATGCGTAAAGTGATGGGTTTGATGGCTGTGTTGGCGTTGGTGGCTTCCGTCTCTGTTCAGGCGGCGGATGGCGACAGCCAGTTGATTCAGTTCAAGACGGGTGAAGTTTCCTTTACCCTGCTGCAGAGCGATGGCGTGACGCCCCTGGCGGCGGCCGAGCTCAAGATGCTTTCACCCGAAAACGGCGGCGTGCTGGCCGAAGCGGTTTCGGATCGATTGGGCCGTGCGGCCGTTGCGCTGAGCGAAGGCCGCTACCTGCTGAACGTGTCCGGGCAGAATCTTTCCGTCCTGGACGTTGCCAGCGATGCAACATTGACCTCTTGCCGCGTCGTGATTCCGGATGCCGGCATGCTGGTGGCCGGACAGGAAGAGGAAGTTGTTGAGGGCGGCGCCCCCGTTTGGCTTAAGCCCGTGGTGATCGGCGGCATGGTCGTGCTGGTAGCCGGCGGCGTCGGCTATGCCATCTACGACAACAATAACGACGACGATGACGACGGCGACGGTTCCGGCGATCAGCAGGGCGATGGCGGCCTGCCTCCGCCTCCCGGCGGCGGCGGCAACGATGGCGATGACGACGGGCCCAGCGCGCTCTAATCGCAGTCGATGAAACTTTGGCGCTTGGCGGAGTTCCTTCCACCAAGCGCCTGTTTTTCGGGGGATACGGGGGCGTTTATTTTGAAGGTGGGTGGTTAGTCATGAACAAGAAGACCAGTGGTTTGGGCCGGGCGTGTGCGCTGGCCTTGGCGAGCATGGCGTGGCTGCAGGGCTGCGCAAGTTCATCGTCCCAATATCCCGCCGCAAACCTGCTGGGGCTGGGCAGCGGCGAGCCTGCGTTTTTCAGCGACGAATCCAGCCTGCAGCAGGTCATGGCCACCCAGGAGTTGCTGGCATTGCAGAAAAACGAATACCAGGTCGGGCCCGACGACGTGGTGGAAGTCAGCATTTTCGAATGGGAAGCCAACGACCAGACCAAAACGCTGCAGCTGCGCGTTTCGGAAACGGGCGTCATCTCGCTGCCGGCCGTTGGCGCCCTGAACGTGGACGGCAAGTCGGTCCAGGAAATCCAGCGTTTGATCGAACAGGAATTGATCGCTCAAAACGTGCTGCAGGCGCCGCGGGTCGGCGTCTGGGTCAGCGAATTCCGGAGCCGCCAGATTTCGGTCATCGGTTCGGTGAACCAACCGGGCACCTATGCCATCCACCAGAACGTGTCCACCCTGCTGGACATGCTGACGCTGGCGGGCGGCCCCCAGGATTCCGCCGGCGGCCTGGCCTACGTGATTCGGCGGGGAAAAGGCCGGTCCGAATCGCGCATCCTGATCGATTTGGATGAGCTGCTCGAAAAGGGCGCAGCGAACCTGAATCCGGTATTGAGCGCGGGTGACGTTGTCTACGTGCCCAAGGCGCCGCTGATCTACGTCTACGGCGAAGTGAAGCAGGCCGGCGCCTTCACGTTCCGCAAGCAGTTGCGGGCGCTGGAATCCATGGCCCTGGCCGGGGGCTTCACGGACTTGGCGGATCGCCGGGCCGTTTCGCTGATTCGACGGGCGGAAACGGGCCAGGAAAGCGTGTACCAGCTGGACATGGGCCGCATCGAACGGGGCGAAATGCCCAACATCTACTTGCGCGACGGCGATGTGCTGCACGTCCGGGCGTCGGGATCCAAGATGGTTTGGACCGAATTCATGAATTTCATCCGCGGCATCTTTACTTTCTCCTATTCGCTGAATCGCTAGTCGGCGAAGGGGCGGGTTCCGGCCACTTGCCGGAAGAACAGGATCACCATGACCGAATGGAACAACGAAGAAGGAACGGGCTTGCACCTGTGGGATTACGTGGCGGTCGTCCGGCAGCGCTTGCCGGTGGCCGCCGGGGTTTTTCTGCTGGTGGTGGCGGCGACCGTTTTGTACGCCTGGACAAGGACCCCGCGCTATACCGCGACGTCGCGCCTGCTGATCGAAAACAAAGGCGTCAACCTGACGTCCATGCAGGATGCCTTCGATCCCGGCCGCAGCGCCCTGACCCAGCGCGATCTGATCCAGACCCAGGTCCAGCTCATCAAGTCCACCCCGGTCATGGAAGCCGTCTTGCAGCAGGGCTTTTTGGCGCAAAGCAAGGATTTCCGGGAAAGCAAGGATCCCGTCCGGCAGTTGGCGGAACTGATCCAGGTGACGCCCGCGCGCAGCGGCTTCGTGCTCGACGTCAGCGTGGAACGGGAATCACCGACGGAAGCCGCGCGAATCGTCAACGCCGTTGTTTCTTCCTATTTGGCTGAAAACCGCCGCCGGCGCATGGGCGTGTCCGACGAAGGCATCGCCGAACTCAAGAAAAAGGCCGAAGAGTTGCGTGTACGACTCAACGAATCGACGACGGCGCTTCACGCCTTCATGGCGACAAACCGGATGGTCTCCTTCGAGGACGCGCAGAACATCGTGGTCGATCGCCTCAAAGGCCTGAACCAGAATCTGATGAAGGCGGAGCCGCTCCGGATGCAGGCCGAGGC
>JAHDSS010000021.1 GCA_018432565.1 Kiritimatiellia bacterium | reverse complement strand
GGCGAATTACAAGCCAAATGGACCAGACGCTTAGGCAGCAGCGAGAACAGCTTCATGGGCAGTGGCTCCTTTCAGGGATTGCCGGGGGATGGAGTTGATGACGTTCTGAAGCTTCTGGATGGCGTGAGCGGAGACCCGTCTGAAGTCGGTCCCCTTCGGGTACCATCGCCGGACAAGGCGGTTGGCGTTTTCAACGGAGCCCTTTTCCCAAGCAGCATAAGCATGAGCGTAATAGACCTTCAGCAAGGCGTTCAGTTTTGAGAAGAGGGTTTCGATCCGTTTGGAGTCCAGGAACTCACAGCCATTGTCCGTGGTGATGGAAAGGACCGTCTTCATTTGACCGCTGCGGATCAGGCTGCGCAGGGCGCGCAAGACCTCGATTTGGCTGATCCGGCGTATTTTGACGATCAGGTAGAAGCGGGTTTGGCGCTCGATCAGAACGAGCAGGCCGCCTTTGCCATGGACGCCGGAGACCATGGTGTCCATCTCCCAATGGCCGAACTCGGACCGATCCGAGATGTCGGGCCGGTCTTCGATCGACAGATGATCGGGCTTAGGGAGAGCCCGGCGAGGAGGTCCGGAACTCTTCTTGCGTCGCTTGGGATGATAAGGGGTTTCGCCGTGCAGGATGCCGATGTCACCGTGGTCGATGTGATAGTAGATGCAGCTGACGGACGGAAAGTAGGCAAAGCCTTCGGCCATGAGTTCACGGCGCGCGTGAGCTGGTGACTTGAGTTCTTTTCTGACCTTGGCCGCCAGGAGGTTCGCCATGATGTTGGTGAACCGCATGCCCCGGCCCTTGTTCCTGGCGCCGGCTTGGATGTGGTCCTGGGCGATATGCTCCGAGTATTCCCGGTATTCCCTGTCCTTGTGAAGGATAGGTTGCCGAACGCGACCGCGTTGGATCTCCCGATGCAACGTGCTGTACGGCAGGCCGATCTGAATGGCCAGTTGCCTCATGGAAAGGCGGTCGCGCGCCGGGAGTCGAAGGTTGCGGTTGTAGACCATGGCAATTTGCTCGCGATCTTTGAAGGTTAGATGCTGGCCGGGGATGTGATGGAGGGTGTATTGTCTTGGCATTGGGAGTTTGGTTCTTCTGTCGGTTGGTTTAAGCGTCACCCGACATGTAAGGACTGAACTCCCTTTTTTTGCACCCAAATTTCGCCGCCCCCCTCCCCCCGGGGGGAGGGGGGCGCCCCGGCCCTTCGGCCGGGGCTCGGACGCCGCCTTGCGCTTCTGCTCCGGCGAAGACCGGGCTGATCCATCTCTTTGTGGAATTTTCCCTCGATCCGGTACAGATTGAATTCGCTGGACTCGATCAGCACCAGCACCGCCGGATTGAAACGCAGAATCTGCCGGCACAGTTCCGACCCGATGGAGCCTCCCGCCCCGGTGACCGCCACGGTCTTTCCGGTCAGACACCGGCCGATGCCGGCATGGTCCAGTTGCACCGGGGTGCGGCCGAGAATGTCCTCGTACTCCACGTTGCGCACGTCGTTGACCGTCACCTTGCCGTCCACCAGCGACCCCAGAGACGGCAGTGTCTTGAACGGCAGGCCGCTGGCCTTGCACGCCCCGACGATCTGCCGCATCGCCTCCCCCAGCACCGACGGCATGGCGATCAGGATCTCGTCCGCCTGGAAGCGGTTCACGTAGAACAGCAGCCGGTCGATGGGCCCCCGGACCGGCACGTCCAGCAGCGTCTGGCCATGCTTGCGGACATCATCATCCACGCAGGCCACCACATCGTAGGGCGACCGGTGGTTGCCCTGGATTTCCCGGATGATGGTGGCCGCCGCATCCCCCGCCCCGATGATCAGCAGCCGCACCGGACGGGCGGGCAGGCTGTCCTCCTCCTCCCGGTCCCAAAACCGAAGCGCCGATCGTTTTTGACTGCCCAAAATCCGGATGGCCATCCGGAACCCGCCGCAGAAAAAGAGAGTGAAGATGCAATCCGCCAGGAAAATGGAGCGCGAAAACCCCCTGAACTGATGAACCAGCGTCAGGGCGGTCATGATGGCCAGCGTGGCCAGGACGGAGGCCTTGGCCAACCGCATGGCGTCCGGGACGCTCGTGTACCGCCACATGCCGCGGTACACCCCCATGGAATAAAACACCACCACCTTGGTCGCCAGCAGCCATGGCAGCAGGAAACCGATCCGCTTCCATTCCACGTCGGGAATATCCAGCGAAAACCGCAGGCCGTAGGCCAACAGCAGCGAAGCGGCAAAGAGGACCAGGTCCCCGGCCAGCACCACGTAGAAATTACGGTTTTTCAACTGCTGAATCATGATGGAATCCACATGTTCCCGGACCCGGCACTCACGGTTCCAAGTGCTTGCATTGTATCCCCCTCCCCGAAAAGAAACAGGGAAAAATCAGGTTCCCCGCGATTTTTGCCGCGCCAGGACCCGTTGGGCCAAGGCCCAGCCCCCGGCCGCGCCGGCCGTGTTGGCCAGCGCATCGCCCCAGCTGAATCCGCGGCTGCCCGCGCACAGCGTCAGCTGCAGGAGCTCCATCAGCAGGCCGTAGCCCGCCGCCGCGGCCACCCAGGCCGCCCCGCGCCGTCCGCCCCGGCCCGGCGGCTGCGCCCACCGCAGCAGGGCCCCCAGCAACCCGTACAAAACGAAATGAACGACCTTGTCCAGGCCGGGAACGCTCCCGGCCGAAGGAGGAAACACCCAGGCCGGCGCCAGCGACAGCCCCGCGATCAGCCCCGCATGCGCCGCGCACAGCCCCCGGCGGACAGCCAGCGAAACCACAGAAAAGGACAGCCCCATTTACCCCTCGCGTTCCCGAAGCGCCTCCAGTTGCAGGATGGCTTCCTGGTCCCGGGGCCGATTCATGGCCTTTTTGGCTTCGATCAACGCATCCAGTTCCAGCAGGAACAGTTCATGTCCTTCCACATCAACCCGCAGGCTGCGCCTTTTGACTTCCTTAAAATCCCCGACCCCCATAATCTCGCCCAAACAGTCGATCTGGCCGATATCCGTGTCTAAATAGATGTTTTTGAGGCCTCGGCAGTTATCCCTGGTCAGGTGCAACGGTAATCGCCGAGGTGTCATGCGGTGAACCGGATGCAGATCGCCCAGTGCCTCCTGCATGCGGAGCAGATTGTCGGCGGAAAAGTCGCAGCACACATCCAGATCCTGTGTCACCAGGGTTCCGCCGTGTGCAACGACGGCATATCCGCCCACGACGACGAAATCAACTCCGTGCGTGCACAGCCGCCGCAGAATGTCAGCCGTGTGCTGCATTTTTCCTTTTCACCGCTTCGCGCAGGGATTGCATCAAACGCAGCGCGGCATCATGGCGAAGCAACCGTTCTGCGACGGACAGCCGAAGGTTTGCTTTCATCAACGAAACATCCATGCCATACGCTTCCGCCCGTTTCCAGGCGGCGGACATTGGATTCTGCTGGAGATTGGTGTGACGATCCGTTGTCATGATCCTG
>JAHDSS010000308.1 GCA_018432565.1 Kiritimatiellia bacterium | reverse complement strand
GCCGCGGCGCGGCGCGAGCTGCGCGTGGATGGACTGGGCGACGATGAATTTCTCGGCTGGTTCGGGCTGCATCTGCTGGCGCCGTCCATCTACGAGGTGCTGGAGCAGATGATCCGCGACAACGTGCGGGATCACGGCGAGATCCAGCTGACCCGCGCCCAGGAGATGCTGCGCGGGCGCGAAGGATATCTGGCGCTGGAGATGACCCGGGGCGAACGGTTCGATTTCGGCACGCCCGCGGATTATCTCGAAAGCCTCGCGCGGTTCGCGCAACCGACGCGATAAGCGAAGAATCATATCCCCGACGGGGTCGTCGGGGGCTCCAAAGACAAGAATCATCCGGCTGTTTGGAGCCGGCACGACCTCGTGCCGGTCTGCAGCGGAACCCTCAACGCTTGGCCGGGCGGTAGAGGTGGGTGCAGAGGCCTTCGTGGAGTTCGGCAGCTTCGCCGAGCGTTTCCGAGAGGGTGGGGTGGGGGTGAATGGTGCGGGCGAGGTCCGCCACGGTGGCGCCGGTTTCCAGGGCGAGGGCGGCTTCGGAAATCAGATCGCCGGCGCCGGGCCCGGCGAGGCCCGCGCCGAGCAGCCGGCCGGTGCCGGGATCGGCGAGCAGCTTGGTGGAACCGTCGGCGCGGTCGAGCGTGAGGGCGCGCCCGCTGGCGGCCCAGGGGAATTTGGAAACCCGGACTTCGATGCCCCGTTCGCGGGCTTCGGTTTCGGTGAGGCCGACCCAGGCGATTTCCGGATCGGTGAACACGACGGCGGGGACATGCCGTGAAGCGTGTGCGGGGCGGCCGGCGAGCCGTGCGACGAGCGCCCGGGCTTCGTGGGTGGCCTTGTGGGCCAGCATGGGGTTGCCGGCGGCGTCGCCGGCGGCATAGATCCGCGGCTGGCCGGCGCGGCCGTCGGCGTCCGCGGGAATGAACCCGCGATCGTCGGCGGGGAGGCCCGCGCGATCGAGCGCCAGGTCGCCGGTGTTCGGCCGTCGCCCGACGGCCACCAAAATTTTGGCAAAGGGCTCGCTGCGGGTTTCGCCGGTTTTCAGGTCTTCCAGCGTGGCGCGCAGCCCGTCCGGATCGTCGGCGATGTCGGCCACGCGGGTCGTCAGATGGATGGCGTGGAGCCGGCTGCGCAGGCGCTTGGCCAGGGGCACGATGAGATCGCGGTCCAGGCCGGGCAGGAGGCCGCCGGTCATTTCGACGACGGTCACGCGCGAGCCGAGGGCGGCATAGACCGAACCCAGTTCCAGGCCGATATAGCCGCCGCCCACGACGAGGAGGGAGGGGGGGATTTCCGGGAGGGCCAGGGCGGCGGTGGAATCCCACAGGTGGGGATGGCCGGCCGGGAAGCCGGAAGGCAGGACCGGGACAGAGCCGGGGGCCAGCAGGAGCGTGTCGAAATCCAGGGAGCGGTCTGCGCCGTCGGGGCCGGTCAACTGGAGCTGCGTGGGGGACGCCAGCGCGGCCTGCGCGTGGAGGACAGAGATGCGGCGGGCCTTGGCCAGCTGGGAGAGGCCGTTGGCCAGGCGCGCGGTGACGGATTCCTTCCATTCGCGCAGGGCTTCCAGGCGGATGGCCGGGGGCGCGAAGTCGAGGCCCAGGGCGGAGGCCTCGCGGGCGTCGGACAGCAGGCGCGCGGCATGCAGGAGGGACTTGGACGGGATGCAGCCGCGATGCAGGCAGGTGCCGCCCAGGGCATCTTCCCGGTCGATCAGGGTGACGGACAGTCCGAGATCGGCGGCGAGGAACGCGGCGGGATAGCCGGCGGGACCGGAGCCCAGAATGGTCAGTGAGGCGGGGGGGGGCATGGGGCGGAACGGCGGAGTCGGGTGTCCGTCAGCGGACCAGTTCCCGGCCAAGCTGGAAGGCGGCCTGGGTGTAATAGTCCACGGTTCGTTTTTCGATGGCGCCGGCGTAGAGGGTGTCGAGCAGGCGGGCGTTGAGCATGGTTTTGCAGAAATCCTTGATCAGCGGGGTGGCATCGTCGCACAGCAGGCGCATCCAGGGCGGGACGACGCCGGTGCTGAGGATGGCGACGGCCCGGCGCTTGCGGGTGCCGCGGGGGGTGGGGACGCCTTTCATGGGAAAGGTTCCCGGCTTGGCGAAAACGAAGCAGCAGCGTTCGACGAAGGTTTTGAACAGGGCGGTTTCGTTGCCCATGTTGATGGGGGTGCCGATGATATAGGCGTCGGCGGCGTCGAGGACCGGATAGATGGCCTGCATGTCGTCTTGAATGACGCAGCGGGCGAGAGGCTTGGACGGGTCGTCGTCCCGGCAGGCCATGCAGTTGCGGCAGTATTCGATGTGCTTGTCGATCAGGGTGATTTTTTCGGTCGTGGCACCGGGATTGGCGGCCAGTGTGCCGGCGATGGCCCGGTCCACGAGCGTGTCAATCGTGCGTCCCTTGCGATAGCTGGCCATGATGGCAACAATGTTCATGCGACCCTCCGCTGTGTTGTACGAAACCTGCCGTTTTTGCCGCTGGATGACGAGTCCTTTTTATGTCCCGGTGTCCGGACGCCGGGGCGGTGGCGGCCCGGTCAGGCGGATTTCGCCAACGCCTGCCGCACGGCGTTTGCCAGCGCGTCCCGGGAAAAGGGCTTCTGGAGGATGGGTCCCGGGCAGGCGGAGGCGCCCGGATCGGGGATGTCGGCGGGGGTATAGCCGGACATGAACAGGCAGGGCAGGTCCGGATGCACGGACTGGACGGCCCTGGCGAGTTCGAAGCCGTTCATGCCGGGCATGACCACGTCGGTCATCAGCAGGGCGATCGGGCCGTCGTGGGTCCGGGCCAGGCGCAGGCCGCCTTCCGGCGAATCGGCGGCCAGCACGGCATAGCCGATGGATTCCAGCTGCCTGGTGGTGATCTGGAGGATGGCCGGGTCGTCTTCGACCACCAGAATGGTTTGATGGCCGGCGGCGGCGGGAGGCGGCGCGGGCGCGTCGGGTGTTTTCTCATCGCAGGGCCCGGGGGCGAGGCGGGGCAGAAACACCTGGAAGGCGCTGCCGTGGCCCGGTGCGCTGTCCACCCGGAGGAACCCGTTGTTCTGCCGGACGGCTCCGTACACGGTGGCCAGGCCGAGACCGGTGCCCTTGCCGATTTCCTTGGTGGTGAAGAACGGTTCGAAAATGCGGGAAAGGGTGTCGCGTTCCATGCCGGCGCCGTCGTCGCGGACGGTCAGGCAGGCATACTCGCCGGGGGCGGCGCCTTCGAGGGCGGGGATGGCGGCGGCATCGAGGGTGGCGATGGCGGTGTCGAGGCGGATGGTGCCGGATGCGCCGATGGCGTCCCGGGCGTTGAGGCAGAGGTTGACGAGGATCTGATCCAGCTGGGAGGGATCGATCCGGACCTGGCCGGCGTCGGGGCCGGGCTGCCAATCCAGCCGGATGGGTTCGCCGATGAGCCGGCGGAGCATGTTGAGCATGCCTTCGACGGCCTGGTTGAGGTCGAGTCGCCGGGGGGAGACGGTTTGCTTGCGGGCGAAGGCCAGCAGCTGGCGGGTGAGATCGGCGGAGCGTTCGCCGGCCCGTCGGATTTCGTCGAGATGTTCCCGGACGGGGTCGGGGGAGCCGGGGACATTCAGGGCCAGCTCGGCATGGCCGAGGATGGCGCAGAGCATGTTGTTGAAGTCGTGGGCGACGCCGCCGGCCAGTCGGCCGATGGATTCCATTTTCCGGCCCTGGGCGAGCTTGTTCTGCAGGGTGTCCCGGTCGGCTTCGGCCTGCTTGAGATCGGTGATGTCGCGGGCCATGACCAGCAGGCGGCGGTCGTCGAGAGGGCAGATCCGGGCTTCAAAGGCGCGGGCCTCGCCGGCCAGGTCCAGAGCATATTCCACGCGCTGCGGGCGGCCGGATTCCAGGGCGAGGCTGAAGCCGTGCAGGAGACGTTCGGCGGCGTCCGGGGGCAGGACATCGCGGATGTTGCGGCCGAGAAACTGTCCCGGGGGGGCGGCCAGCAGGGCGGCTTTGGCGGCGTGGTAGTCGAGATAGGTGCCGTCGCGGTCGTACACGAACATCAGGTCGGGGATGGCGTCGAGGATGGCGCGGTTTCGGGCTTCGCTTTCGCGCAGGTCCCGTTCCATGCGCGCGCGCTGCGCCTCGTGGCGGAAAAACGCCAGGCGTTCTTCGATGCGGCTGGCGAGGACGTTGTAGAGACGGCGCAGGCGCTTGTCTATGGGCTGGGCCTGCTCGAAGAACAGGGCGTCCTGATCTTCCTTGCCCTCGTTGAACACCAGCACCAGGCGGTGGGGATCGTTGCGGGACCGGGACAGGACGGCTGCGGGGGATTCGCCGGCCTTGAAGCCGGAAGCCACCACGACGCGCCTTCGGGGGGGGCGTCCGGTGAGAATGGCGAAGCGGCGGGTGCCGAAGAGGCGGGTGATTTTTTCGACGGCTTCGCTGGCGAGCTGCTCTTCGTCGGAGACCAGCGCGAGGGCGGACAGCTCATGCAGGGCGGAGAGTTCCGCGACGATGGCGTAATCGGGGGCCTTGCGGGAACGCGGGGACGAGGCTGGCTTGCCGAAGATCATGCCGGGAGGGGGCCTCCGGCGACGGCGACGGTGGTTTTGTTGTGAAGTTGGGGAACGTCGCCGGCCGCGCCGATTTCGCCGAAGGTGAGGGCGCCCAGGATCGGAAGGCGGGGGCCGGCGGCCTTGCGGATGGCGCGCAGTTCCTCCCGGAACCGGTCGCCCATGAGCGTGGCGCGGGAGATGCAGTCGAACAGCAGCAGGAAGGCGGCATCGGGGACGGCGCTGACGGCTTCGCGCACGGTCTTGCCGGCGGTTTCGATGAGCTGGTCGATGTGACCGTCCATGATGTTGCCGACGGCCTGGGAGGGCACCTCGTTGACGAACCGGATGCTGTCGCCGTCTTCCACGGCGAGGGGGTCGCGGATGGTGTAGCGACCGAACACGTCGGGGAAGCCCAGGGGGTGCAGCATGCCGCGGGTCCTGAACTCCTCCCGGGAGATCGGGCCGAGATGCTGCTGATAGGCCGCGAAGGCGGGCATGCCGTCGATTTCATGAACGATTTTGCCCTGGGTGCGGGTCATGACGAGGGGCTCGCCCATGGGGACCCAGCCGTGGCCGATGCGCGTCACGAGATTCAGGCCCTGGATGACGGCGGCGGCCACGGCGCGGCTGGCGCAGCCCTGTTCGGTGAACTGGTGGGTTTTGAAGAACTTCAGGTTGTCGCCGGCGCCGCCGCCCACGTACTGGAAGTCCGCGCCGCATCGGGTATAGAGTCCGCGCAGGAGCTCGGAGAGATTGGCCTCGAAGCCGTCCGGCAGGACGATGACCGTGCCGTTGGCGACGCCGTTCGCCAGCAGCGCGTCGGCCGTGCGGCAGCCGGTTTCATACGGATCGCGGTCCAGCCCGCGTTGGAGGGTGGTGCGGACCCGGAGGTCGCCGCCCAGGGTGCAGATGCCGACGCCCTGCGGATGCCAGGCGTCGTCGGCCAGAATCCCGCCGCAGCAGAAACCGACCAGTTTGGAGTCCCCGGTTTCGCGGCGGACGGCTTCCAGCACGGCCTGGGGAGGGTAGGCATCGGTCGTGAAGACGATGGCCAGCCGGGGGGGGCCGGAGAGAGCGACGGCGCGCGAAGCCGCTTCCCGGCCGGCCCGGGCTGCATCGGAATGGTCGCTGAAGGCAATGCCGGCTTTCATGTTCGATGTCCTTTGTGGGGCGTCATGGGCCACCGCAAGCAGGGATAGCACCGATCGGCGCGGAAGACAATTCGATATTAGGAATGGATTAAGCCGGGGAAAAATTTCTTGACCGCCGCGCCGGTAGTATGTATTGCGTAATACATGATGCGGAGTAGGTCATGATCGAGGGCTGGATCACGCAGTTGCGCAAGGGGGTGCTGGAGTACTGCGTGCTGCTGGTGCTGCGGCGGGGGGAGAGCTACGGGTATGAGATCGTGCAGGCGCTGAAGCGGATCGAGGATCTGTCGGTGTCGGAGAGCACGGTGTATCCGATTCTGGGGCGGC
>JAHDSS010000601.1 GCA_018432565.1 Kiritimatiellia bacterium | reverse complement strand
GCCGTCCTGCGCCCAGTAATTCGTCGATCCCGCTTCATCCGATATCGCGTACTTGAAGTAGCCGGAACCCGTCAACGGGATGTCGTTGACCAGGATCTTGCCCTGGTAGTCCATCACCGCAGGGGGCGCGGCCCAACCGGCCGCTGCCGTCAGGATCAACACCACTCCGCACAACCGCCGAACCATGCCACAACTCATGGGAGACCTCCTTTAGGGGCGTTGTTTTTCTTCGACAATATTCTTTGCCCTTGCCGGAACACCGTCAAGTCGGGAATGAAATTATTTTGATTTTATTCGGGAGGCGGCCTGGAGAATCCGGGCTTGTTTTTGCAGCCAGGCATCGCGAACGGGCGGGGAATTTTCAGGATCGGCACTGTGCGTTGCCCCCCCCCCCCCCCGGGCGCATCCAACGCCGGGCGCTACATGGGAAAATCGGCGCCGTACGGCAGCGGGACGTTGTGGCGGATGGAGAGGTCGCGGATTTCGCCCAGGGTCTCCGCCCGGCCGCTGGCAAGATGGTCGTTGATCAGCTTGTAGATTTTCTGGGCGACCCATTCGCGGCGGAGGCCTTCGCCGCCGTCCCGGGCGGCGGCAAGATCCAGGGCGAACACCATGTCGCGGCGGGCGGGACCGGAATCGCCGATGATCTGCAGCACGGCGGACTTCTGGGAGAGCGGGGCGCGCCCCACCAGCCGCAGCGGGCGGTCGAGATACAGGTGCGTCAGACTGCCGGGATAGACCTCTGCCTCGGAATCGCCGGAGAACCGGTAGTCGAGGTTGGCCAGAACGGGCCGGGACAGTTCGCGGGCGGCGCGCCGGACGGCGGCGGGAATCTGCTCGCGCAGAGGCATGATCCAGGAGCCGCCGCGGTTGTTGTGGCCCAGCAGATCCAGCAGGAAGGTGTTGACCCGGTCGCCGGCGCCGACCGTGAAGACGGAAATGCGGCCGTCATTGAGGCGGCTGAAGCGGGCGATGATGTCGGAGCTGTCCACGGCGCCCATGGTCGGCCGGCCGTCGGTCATCAGCACGGCGATCATGGGACGGCCGCCGGGCTG
>JAHDSS010000176.1 GCA_018432565.1 Kiritimatiellia bacterium | reverse complement strand
GGGACAAGCCCGTGGGGGTCTAAAACCGGAAACTGATTCACCCACGGGACAAGCCCGTGGGGGTCTAAAACCGGAAACTGATTCACCCACGGGACAAGCCCGTGGGGGTCTAAAACCGGGAACTGATTCACCCACGGGACAAGCCCGTGGGGGTCTAAAACCGGGAACTGATTCACCCACGGGACAAGCCCGTGGGGGTCTTGAATCCGGAAGACAAGGGCGCGGGGGGCTTGGAGGGCGGAAGCCGAACCAGCGGGGGCGGAGGAGGAGAAGGGCGGCGAAGAGGCCGACGGCGGCAAAAATCACCCACACGGGCCAGAGAAACGGGGCGTGTTCGGGAGCGGTGACGACGAGGGGCGGGAATGTAAAATAATCAGGCGGGAATCCCCGAAGGGCCTGGCCGGCGAGGGGCAGTCCGGCCAGCAGGGCCAGGGCAGCGACAATGGGGGCGCGGCTTTTCACAGGGAAACGATACCACAAGCCCGGGCAGAAGACAGGTCCCCGTCGGCAGGTCAACCGTTTTTCACGGGGGAATGTTCTTTAATCCGGGATTGACGGGGCCGGGGGGCGGGCGTAGAGTACCGCGCAAATCCGCCGTTTTGCGGGCACACCGGCCCGGCGGCGCAGTATTTGGAACAAACCACAACGGAGAATATGGAAATGGCAATCAAAGTAGGCATCAATGGGTTCGGGCGCATCGGGCGCATGGTCTTTCGCGCGGCGATCAAGAATTTCGAGGACATCGAGGTGGTCGGGATCAACGACCTGCTGGATCCCGACTATCTGGCGTACATGCTGAAGTACGACAGCGTGCACGGGCGCTTCAACGGCACGGTGGAGGTGGACGGCACCACGCTGATCGTCAACGGCAAGAAGATCCGGCTGACGGCGGAGAAGGATCCGGCGGCGCTGAAGTGGGACGAGGTCGGGGCGGAAGTCGTGGTGGAATCCACGGGCCTGTTCCTGACGAAGGAGACGGCGGAAGGCCACCTGAAGGCCGGGGCGAAGAAGGTGCTGCTGAGCGCGCCGTCGAAGGATGACACGCCGATGTTCGTGTTCGGCGTGAACGACAAGAGCTACGCGGGCGAGGCGATCATTTCGAACGCGAGCTGCACGACCAACTGCCTGGCGCCGGTGGCGAAGGTGCTGAACGACACGTTCGGGATCGAGAAGGGCCTGATGACGACGATTCATGCGGCGACGGCGACGCAGAAGACCGTGGACGGCCCCTCGAAGAAGGACTGGCGCGGCGGCCGCGGCATCCTGGAGAACATCATTCCGAGCAGCACGGGCGCGGCGAAGGCCGTGGGCAAGGTGATTCCCGAGCTGAACAAGAAGCTGACGGGCATGGCGTTCCGCGTGCCGACGAGCGACGTGTCGGTGGTGGACCTGACGGTGGTGCTGAAGAAGGCCTGCACCTACGACGAGATCAAGGCGGCGATGAAGGCCGCCAGCGAAGGCGAGATGAAGGGCGTGCTGGGCTACACCGAAGAGAAGGTGGTGAGCACCGACTTCGTGGGCGAGAAGCTGACGAGCGTGTTCGACGCGGGCGCCGGCATCCAGCTCGACGACACCTTCGTGAAGGTCGTGGCGTGGTACGACAACGAGTGGGGCTATTCCAACAAGATGCTGGACATGGTCCGCGTGATGGCGGCCAAGTAGACGCCGGAACGGACACCGCATTCCGCCGGGGC
>JAHDSS010000022.1 GCA_018432565.1 Kiritimatiellia bacterium | reverse complement strand
CGAAGCGGAGGGGAATCTGTTCACCCCCGCCGAAACCATCGAAGAACCCGTCCCCATGGAAGCCATCAAAGACTGACCGGTCTTCCAGCCGGCCGCATACCGGAGGGCGCTCCCGCCCTCCGGTTTTTCATGGGTTCAATACGGGGACTCCCCCCGTCCCATCCGAATCCCCCTCTTTGTCCTGCTCGTAATCGTATATCCCACTCCTACTCCTATTCGTAATCGTACTCCTGCTCGTACTCGTAATCCTGTTCGTACTCGTAATCCTATATAGCACTCGCAATCCAATCGCCTGCCATCGGGAGCCGGGGAATTGCGATGGAGATTACGAGTAGGATTACGATTAGGAGTAGGAGGCAAACAAAGCGGGAATCCATTTGCCGGCTGGAGATCCCTCGCCCGGCCTTCCCGCCGGCCGCGGAAGGCGGGGACAACTCCTAATGGAAACGCCCCCGGCGGAAATCCACCGGGGGCGGCGCGGGATCAGTCCACGCCCGGGGGCTTGCCGAGGCTGATCATGCACTTGTCCTCGACGGGCAGTTCCACGTCGGCCTGGCCTTCGGCCACCGGGACATTGGTGGACAGCGTCCAGTTCCAAGCGCCATCCACCACGTCCGTAGCGGTGTACACCGGCAGGCTGGTGATGGCGGGCGGCAGGTCCGCCAGCGTGGCGCGGAACCCGAACTGGCCGCCGGCCGTTGTCACGTTGCTGATTTCGGCAATGGCCACTTCCTGCGTTTCGCCGCCGCCGGCCAGGATCGTCACGCTGAAGTTCGTCGTGGCGAAGGCGTCATTGCGCTGGTTCTGGGCGAGGAAGTAGAACGCGAACGTCCCGTCGTCGGCCGGCGTGAAGGACAGCGTGTCGTTCTCGTACGTGGAAACGAAGGCGGCGGGCGAATTGGTCAGGGTCACGACCGGTTCGCCGTCGCCGGTGGCCGTCACGGCGACGCTTACCGCTTCGCCTGCGTGCTTGTCTTCCGGAATGGCGCCGACCTGGAACACCGGGGCCGGATAATCCGTCACGTCCACGAACTGGAGGTATTGCGCCACCGCGCCGTCGGCCCAAACCATGTCAGGATTCTCCAGGTTGTTGCTCACTCCACCCTGTATGCCGATATAGAAGTTCGTGATGATCTCCGAACCGGCCTTGGCTGCCGGCCAGATCAGCGCATTGGTATCGGCCGCGGCCAGGTTGCGGATGTTGTAGAACCGGTCGGCGCGATCCTCCAGCCCCAGCTTGTCGGCGAAAGGCGACAGATCGTAGGTCTGGGCGTTGCCGGTCAGGCCGGTCTTGTCTTCGGCGGTTGTTTCGTTCATGAACAGCACGCTGACGATCACGGAATCCCGGATGTTCGGATTGGCCCCCTCCTCTTCCCACTTGGCCACCGTCATCATCCGCGGGTTGTCGTTGAGGAACCAGCGGTTCTTGCTGCGCAGCGCCGGGCTGGCCAGGCGGGCCTTGTTGACGCGGGCGTAGAACTGCGCCATCGCGCGCGAATCGCGGAAGGCGCCGACGGGGTAGCACGGATCGTCCCAGACGTACATCTGGTTCCACTTCTTGAAGTGGGGAATCCATTTCCCGAAGTTCTGCTCGAAAAGGTAGAAGCCCTTCCAGGCGTTGATGGTGTCGTTGGTCCCCGTATAGGGGCTGATGGCGTGTTCCTGACCGTATAGAATCATCGGCACGCCGTCGACGGCGGAGACCATGGCGTAGCGCGAGGCGGTGGCCCACGGATCGCCGAAGGGCAGCGGCTCGTCGTGGCTGGAGAGGTTCAGCAGGATGATGCCGTTGCCGTAGAGCGTGCGGCGTTCTTCGAGCGCGGCCTGCAGGGGCGCGGGCTCGCTGACCTTTTCCTGCGTGAAGCGGAACACCATGTTTTCGTTGAGAATGTCGAAGTGGCGGTTCGAGCGCTTGCCGACGAGACCCCCGTCGAGCGACTCGGCCATGAACAGGAAGTTCCATTTCATGGAGCGCGTACGGTTGATCAGGTACTCCCAGAACTGGCTGGGCAGGCCCTGGGCGTAGTCGCAGCGCAGGCCGTCGATGCCGTAGTCGTCCAGCAGCACGCCGTTGCCGTCCGTGACGCCGGGCTGGTTGGCGCCGCCGTGACCGGTCTTCTTGATCCAGAATTCCGGATAGCCGGCCATGTACTTCCACAGCAGCTTGGTCGCCGGCAGCATCTGGTCGTAGTAGTACTGGTCGTCTTCGTTGAACATCCGGCTGGTTTCCTCGGTCAGCTCGCCGATGGCCTTCTGCTCCTCGGTGCGGTCGTCGAACCGGATCATCGTGGAGTAGTTGCCGTAGAGCAGTTCGGCCACGTCGTCCCACTTGCCGAAGTCCACGCGCTCGGGCGCAACACCGATATCGTTGTTGGTGGCGCTGACGTAGGTGGTCGCCGGCATGGCGTAGTTGGTGGCGCGCGAATACCAGTTGATGCCCATCTCGCCGGTGGTGGCGATGCGGCCTTCCGGCAGGAGCGTGGACAGGTCGCCGTAGGCGTTGGTCAGTTCGGTGATGGCCGCCGCGCCGAGGCCGTTGGTGGCCCAGGCCAGCCCCGCGCCGTAGATGGCATCCCAGCTCGTGTGGTTCATCACGCCGTCGAGCATCACGTTGATCGTGTTCAGCTCGCGGGCGCCCGGGTCCATCGTCTCGCCCCGGGCCCGGTCGCACAGGCGCACGAAGTTCGTGAACGCCGCCACGGCGGACGCCTCGTCCGCGGCGTCGGACATGTCGGGATTCACGGAGAAGTAGTTCTTCGTGCCGTAGGGACTGCCGGGCCAGTAGCGCTGGCCGGTGGCCGGATCGTTCTCGACCCGCTCGCCGCCGGACGGATGGATCGGCTGGAACCACAGGCAGTTCACGTTCAGCTTGTTGAGGTATTCCAGGCTGAACTCGTCGAAGTCGCCGCCGCCGAGAAGCTTCTCCGACAGCTTTTCGAAGGTGCCGCGGCCGGACTGTTCGGTGTTGGTGGCCTTGATGGTGAAGACGTTGAGCTCGTACATCGTCTGGGCGAGCGCTTTGCGCGGCGAGATGACGACGGCGTGGTCGCGGCGCACGGCGCCTTCGGGGCCTTCGGAGTACCAGGTCCAGTTGCCGTTGGTTTCGCCGGCGGCCATGAACCGAGCGGACAGGCGGTAGGCGCCGCACTTGTCCACGGTCAGGGTCTTCTCCCACGCGCCCGACCCCAGCGTCATCGGAATGGCCTGCCAGTAGCCGGCATCCACGTCGTAGGTGGCCTCGGCCGTGATGGTGTCGCCGTCCGGAGGAATGATGCCGTCGGGCCAGCCGTCGCCGTTCATGTCGTCGTCGGCATGGTCGCGCCGCCCCACGTTGGTGAACAGTTCGACCTTCTGGGCGTTGGCGGGGGCGTTGTAGCGGACCTGCAGCGTCACCACGTCGTCCGGATCGGCCTCGTCGATGAAGTACTTGGTCGTCGTGTAGTCGGCGGCCATCCAGCCGCTGTCGTAGTCGCGGGTGGCGCCCTTGACCTGCAGATCGCCGGAGCCGTCGGACCACAGGCGGAACTCGAAGGTCGAGGCCCCCCCGCCGGCGTTGTACTCCGCCTGCCGCCAGACGCCGTTGGCGCCCCGGGCGTAGATTTCATAGACCAGCACCGCCCGCTCGTCCAGCAGGTTGCTGTCAGTGAGGTTGGCCACCCACCGCATCGCGTTGCCGTTCGGGCTGGGATCCTCGATTTCCCCGTCATAGACCATGCTGACCTGGTTGGTCAGCGCGTTCCAGGAACGCTTGCCGTCAACCACGGGCGCTTTTTCGATGCGGGTCACGCCGCGGACGAGCGGCACGCCTTCGTCTTCGATCCTTACGCGGTAGCGCACAACGGCTTCGTCGGCCCATTTCACGCCGTCCAGGACGTAGCCGATCTTGGCGCCGATCTGGACGCTGGCGACGCCGGCCGCGGTGATGTCGCCGCCATGCCAGATGTAGCCGGGTTCCTCGCCTTCCGTGTCCTTGATGCCCACTTCGAACGGAGTGGCCTGGGCTGCAGCCTCGCGCTTGAACAGCTTGTACATCGCGGACTGCTCGGGATCCATCGCCAGATAGGTCGCAATCGGCGACACGTCGTTGGTGTATTCCACCTTCAGGTAGTACTGGAACACGCCGCCGGCCTGCCCGCCGGGCACGATCTGGGTGCCGACGAAAAACCGGTTGTTGTCGTCGTTGGTGTTGGTGGCCCACGCCAGGGCGGAACTGCTCCAGGCGCCGTTGGTGCCGTAGCGGTAAACCAGCGAGCCGCCGGTCAT
>JAHDSS010000294.1 GCA_018432565.1 Kiritimatiellia bacterium | reverse complement strand
GACAGCTGTTAGCTACGGATTTTACGGATCCCGACCTCTTGCAGAGTCGGGACGTATGGACAGGAAAGGAAGAAGAAGGGGCGAGGTCGGAGATCCGGGGTCCGGCCATCGACCACCAACCACCAACTACGAACCACGAACTACCCGCCACCGGCCACCGCCGGGGGGAGGGATCAGAAGTGGTGGACGAAACGGAGGTTGATGCGCTGTCCTTCGGGGCGGTTCTGGGCGTCGAACTCGATGTAGGCGTTGGCGAAGAGGTGGTTGTCCTGGTTGAAGCTCCAGATGGCGCCGGGGCCGATGGCGAAGACCTGTTCTTTGGGGCCCTGGGTGTCGGCGCCGTTGGCCTGGCTGTCGGTGAGTTGGCGGAAGGCGTAGCCGTTGAGGCCGACGCGGAGGCGTTTTTCCAGGACTTCATAGGCGGCGGCGAGGTTGGCGTGGATGGCCTGGCCGGCCTGGGTGTCGGCGATGCCGGCATCCGGGGGCGTGTTGGGGGCGTTGTTTTCGTCGTTCCAGAGATAGTGGATTCGTCCGGAGAGGGTCCATTTGGGGGAAAGGAACCAGGTGGCGGCCCAGTAGGGGTTGAGGCTGACGACGTTGGCGCCGGGATTGATGGAGCGGGTCTTGTCGTAGTCGCCGGTGGGCAGGATGGTCTGGAGTTCGATGCGGTGGGCGAAGACGGGGCCCTGCTGCCCCATGATAACCCACTGGATGTAGGGGCCGATCAGGAGGTCGCCGAGGCCGTCCTGGGCGGTGAGCGGGGTGCCGTCGGCGTCGAGGTCGAAGGCGGCGGCGGGCAGGATGAGATCGAGGCCGAGGTTGGCGCCGCCGAGGACGGGGGCGGGGTGCTGGACAAGGATCTGGGTGAGGCTGATCACGGCATCGAGTTCGGGGTCGCCGGGGAAGGGCAGGTCGGGGAGGTGGCCGGCGTGGTAATACTGGACGTACTGGGCGGCGTAGAGGCCGGGGCCGGCGGGGGGGATGCCGTCGAGGAAGCTGGTGAAGCCGAGGTTGACGGCGGGCTGGTCGTAGGCGGGGGAGGAAACGGCGGCGGAAAGGAGGGCGGCAAGGGCGGCGACGGAGAGAAGGCGATGTTTCATGAGGGGGGCTCCCGGGGTGTTTCTTTAATTAGAAACACAGCATGCCCGGGACGGCGGGGGGAGGCAAGAAGGAAAATAGAAAAAAAGGAGGGAAGATGGAAAGAAGGAGGACAGAGGCCAGAGGTCAGGAGAGGCCAGAGGCCAGAGGTCAGAGGCCAGAGGCCAGAGGTCAGAGGACGGGGGACAGGAGACAGGGGACAGGGGACAGGAGACAGGGGACAGGGGACAGGGGACAGGGGACAGGGGACAGGGGACAGGGGACAGGAGACAGGAGACAGGGGACAGGG
>JAHDSS010000411.1 GCA_018432565.1 Kiritimatiellia bacterium | reverse complement strand
TGAGGAACGCGGCGTAGGTTTGGCGCAGGCCGTCGGGGAAGGGGGTTTGAGGCTGCCAGCCGAGGGCGCGCAGGGGAGCGGCGTCGAGGCGCTTGAGGGGGGCGCCGTCGGGGCGGGAGGGGTCGAACAGCAGCTCGCCGTCGTAGCCGACGACCTCTTTGACGGCTTGCGCCACTTCGGCGATGGAGAGATCGGAGTCGGGGCCGATGTGGACGGGGCCGCGGGCGGGGTCGTAGCGTTCAGCGAGGAAAAGGCAGGCGTCGGCGAGATCGCGGGAGAAGAGAAAATCGCGGCGGGGGTTTCCGGTGCCCCAGACGGTGACAGAGGGGAGATGCTGTTCTTTGGCTTCGTGCATGCGGAGCATGAGGCCGGTGGCGACGTGGGCGTGAGCGGGGTCGAAGTGGTCTTCCGGGCCGTAGAGGGTGGCGGGGAGGGCGGCGAAGAAGCCGAGGCCGGATTCCCTGTGGATGGCTTCGCAGGCGGCGATTCCGGCAAGCTTGGCGGTGGCGTAGGCGGCGTTGGTGGGTTCGAGAGGGCCGGTCATGAGGCTTTCAACGCGCAGGGGCTGGGCGGCGTCGCGGGGGTGGCAGCAGGAGCTGGCCAGATACAGCAGGCGGGGGATGTGCAGGCGGGCGGCGGCGCAGACCACGTTCAGCACGACGCGGAGGTTGGATTCGAGCAGGCGCGCGGGATGGGCCTGGTTGAAGGCAATGCCGCCGGATTCGCCGGCGGCGACGAAGACGACGTCGGGGCGGGCCTGGGCCAGGGAGCGCTGGATGGCGGCGGCATCGGCCCAGTCGGCGGTGTCGGCGGCGGACAGGGGGGTGACCTCGAGGCCGCGGCGGGAGGCTTCGGCGAGCAGGGCGGACCCGGCGAGGGTTTCGGTGCCGGCGATCCAAATCCGGGCGCTGGTCAAGTTCATGGGGCATAGGGTAGCATGGGGGCCGAAATGAGCAAACCGAAACCCAGGGTGGTTTATCTGCACCGGTATCCGCCGGAGATCGAGGCGTTTCAATGGCCGGCGCTGCGGGAACTGGCGAAGGCGCTGGCGCCGGCCTATGAGCTGGTCTATGTGAGCATGGGGCCGGCGGGGGGGCGGCGAAACGAGGAACTGCGCCGGGACATGCGGGTGATCGAACTGCCGTTCAGCGTGGATCAGACCGATAGCCGGGACAAGTGGTTCAAGACGCTGCGCTGGTATGCGTACACGGGCCGGACGCTGGCGTGCATCCAGGAGCTGGCGCCGGCGGTGGTGATCTGCAAGGAAGCGCTGCCGTTTCTTCCGGGGCGCGTGGCGGCGCTGGGATTCCCGACGATCATCGAGACGAGCGACTGGTGGTGGTCGATTCTGCTGGGGCATTGGGGCTGGGGGCGGAAACTGGCGGAACGGCTGGAGCGGCGCGAAGTGCGGAGCTGGAACCGCTGGAACGTGAAGGCGACCGTCAGCACCCGGGCGGAAGGCCGGCTGCTGGCGGCCAAGGGGCTGGAGGCGTCGCGCGTGGCGGTGATCAATGCGCCGCAGAATCCGGGCGTGTTCCGTCCGCTGGAGCCGGCGCCGTCCAAGGAGGAACTGGGACTCGATCCCGCGCGGACGCATTTCGCGATTTTCGGGATCATTCGCGGAGGGAAAGGCTACGACCAGTTGCTGGACTGGTGGCGGACGGCGGTGGTGAAGCATCCGGACTGGCGGCTGGTGGTGATTGGCGGGGCGGGGGGGGAGGCCTGGTGCCGGCGGCAGATTGCGAAGCGCGGGTTGGAAGCGGCGGTACACATGACCGGCTGGCTGCCGACCAAGCAGGACGTGAACCGCTGGCTGAATGCGATGGATGCGGTGCTGGTGCACCGGCGCAACTCGCCGGACAACCAGGGCATCATTCCCAGCGCGCTCTACAACGGGCTTTCGACGGGGCGTCCGGTGGTGGCGTCGGGGCTGCCGGGCATCGCGGAAATCGTGAGGGACGGGACGGACGGCTTTCTGTTCACGCCCGATGACGGAGCGTCGTTTGTGGCGGCGCTGGAGCGGGTGGTGGAGGATCCGGACGGGGCGGCCATCATCGGGCGGGCGGGAAGCCTCCGCGCGGCGGAATGCTTCGATCCCGGCCGGGCGGCCCGGGCGCACCGGGATCTGGTGGAGGCCATGAGAGCGAATTCGGAGTCATGAGGGGGTCGACGGAGTGCCCGGGACCGGCGGGATGGGCTTGCGCAGACGGCGGCGGACGGCTAGGGTTCGGGGCGTTTGCGTTGGACCGGACGGACGAAAAGGAACCGGCGGGAAGCCGATAGACCGATCACATGCCTGACATTGCACAAGCGCTGGCCGCCGCCGTCATGGGGGTGGTGGAGGGATTCACGGAGTACCTGCCGGTTTCGTCCACCGGGCATCTGGAACTGGCGAAGGACTGGATGGGACGTTCCTTTCACGAGAGCTTCACGGTGGTGATCCAGGCGGGGGCGATGCTGGCGGTGCTGGTGGAATACGGACGCCGGTTTGCGCGGCTGGCGGATTTCAAGGCCCGGGAGGGATTTGCCGGCTGGAACGGCTGGCTGTGGCTGTTCCTGACCACGCTGCCGGCGGCGGTCCTGGGGCTGTTGTTTCATTCGGCGATCAAGGCGCGGTTGTTTGCGCCGATGCCCATCGCCGTTGCGCTGTGCGCGGGCGGCGTCTTGATGATCGTGCTGGAGCGGTTGCTGCCGTCGCACGACGAAGGGGGCGTGGACGCGGTGGGCTGGAAACGGGCGCTGGGGATCGGGTTGTTCCAATGCGTGGCGATGGTACCGGGGACGTCGCGTTCGATGGCGACCATCCTGGGCGGACGGCTGATGGGGCTGGGGCGGAAGACGGCGGCGGAGTATTCGTTTTTCGCGGCGGTGCCGGTGCTGCTGCTGGCCGGGGTGTATGACATGGCGAAGGGCTGGAGCACGCTCCAGCGGTCGGACCTGGTGCCGTATGCGATCGGGCTGGCGGTTTCGTTTTTCGTGGCGCGGGCGGCCATCCGGTTTCTGATGAGAATCATCTCCCGCCACACGCTGGAGGGATTCGGATGGTACCGGATTGCCTTGAGCGTTGTCGTGTGGTGGACGCTGGTTCGCTAGGGGGCGGAGAAGAGGGGGCGGGTTCGGGGTTCAGGGTTCGGGGTTCAGGGGGGGGGGAAGAGGTTCAGGGAATGGGTTGAGGCCCCAGAGCAGTCCGCAGAGCAGGTCGGCGCCGGAGCTGTGGCCGAAGGCGCAGACGGCCTGGACGCGGGCGGGCGAGGGGGCTTGCAGCAGACGCTGAACGGCGATATTGACGCGGCCTTCCGCGGACAGTTTTAAAAAGGCGTTGGAAACGGGGTTGCCGCCGAGGGCGTGGGGCAGAATCGATCGCGCCAGCGCCGGCCGGCGCAGCAGGCGGGCGGCCAGCATGAGGCCGCAGAGGCAATCATCGCCGGCCGGCGTGAGTCCTTCACCGCAGCCGCGGAGCAGGCGGACTCCGGCGCTGATCTGTCCGGAGGAGATTGTCTTCAGTCCGAGCCGGATGCGCTGATTGCGCGCGGCCTGCCGGGGAGGAAGCGTGCCGGGGGAGGTGATCAGCGACGCCAGGCTGTCGGGGGGGGCGTGGCGGGGCAGGGCGGCCTGGAGGGTGTTCGTCAACCGGGCGCGGGCGGTGCGGTCCAGGCGCGGCAGGGAGGAGTCGAACCGCGGCGCCGCCGGCCAGGGCGGAAGGCGGAACGAATCACCGGGCAGAAAGCGGTCGGGACGGGCCACGACGATGTTCAACGGGCCGGGGCCGATGGAGCGGTCCACGAGGAAGAGCAGGCGGCCGTCGCGACCGGCCAGCAGGAGGCTGCGCCGGTAGCGGGCCCGAACGGAGTAGGTGCCCGTCCGGATGCGGTCGCCCAAGGAAAGTGCCTTCATGGCGCCACTATAGCGGGATGCCGCCGTTGACGGAACCGGAAATGGATTGCGCCGGGGGGGCAAACCTTCTACAACCCCCCGCGAAATGGATCAGGTGTTTCCAGAGCAGGCGGCGGCCTGGTGCCGCGGCCAATGGCATCCCGCCCCGCCATCCCAACCGGTGGGCGGGTTATGCGTGGACAGCCGGGCGGCCGGACCGGGTTGCCTGTTCTTTGCCTTGAAAGGCGAGCGGACGGACGGCCATGATTTTCTGGGTGCCGTGGCCGCGGCGGGGGCCTGCGCGGTGGTCTGCGAGTCGGTTCCCGCCGGCCGGCTGCCGTCGGCCGGATGTTGTCTGCGGGTGGATGATCCGCGGACGGCGCTGGGGCGGTTTGCGGCAGGCTACCGGGCGCGAATGCCGGCGCGCATTGCGGGGGTGACGGGCAGCGTCGGTAAGACGACGGTCAAGGAACTGGCGGCGGACATGCTGTCGGCCGCGGGCAAAACCGCGCGGACGGCCGGCAACTACAACAACGAGGTGGGCCTGCCGCTGAGTCTGGCGGCGCTGGATTGCGACTGCGCGTTCGGCGTGTTCGAGGCGGGCATCAGCCATCCGGGCGAGATGGCGCCGCTGCGGGACATCCTGATGCCGGACATGGCGGTGATGACCGGGCTGGCCGAAGTGCACATTGAATTCTTTGATT
>JAHDSS010000288.1 GCA_018432565.1 Kiritimatiellia bacterium | reverse complement strand
CTGCTGGCCGTCCTTGGAGCGGACAAACTGCATAAACTGTTCGATGCGGGGCGAGTCGGATTTGGCGCGGGCGTAGAGCCAGACCGCCTGGACATAGGGATAGAGGCCGTCATGGACGGTGACTTCGTCGGGGGGGATGCCGTTGATGGAGACGTAATGGATGCCGGGGCGCGCGGCCAGTCCCATGCCGATGTGGCCGATGGCATCCGGGTTGGCGGCGACGGCATCGGCGAGGGCGGCGTAGTCGGCCTGGGCCCGGGCGGCGGCCGCATAGGGCAGGTGGTCCATGGCCAGGCGCCGGAACCCGAGATGGGTGCCGCCGCTGGCGTCGCGGATGAAGAGTTCAACGGGGCGGTCCGCGCCGCCGACCTGCGACCAGCGGGTGACGCGTCCGGCAAAGAGGTCGCGAACCTGAACGTCGGTCAGGTTTTTGACGGGGTTGCCGGCATGGACGATGATGGCGATGCCGTTGTAGCCGACCAAAGCGGACTGAAGTTCGATGCCGCGGGAGCGGGCCATCCGGAACTCCTCGTCGGTCAGCATGCGGGAGGTGGCCAGGATGTCGCAGCGGCCTTCGAGCAGATCGTCGAATCCGGAGGCCGTGCCGATGTTTTTCAGCGCCAGTTCGGCGCCGGGATGGCGTTCCTGGAAGGCCTGGACGAGCCGGGGGCCGAGTTCGAGGCCGAAGGTGTCGGAGCCCCGGATTTCCAGTTTATCGCCGGCCTGGGCGCTGGCCAGCGCCGCAAGCCCGAGGCCCAGGATCATTCGTTTCAAACCGTGTCTCATGCATGCCGCCTTCGGTTTGGAATGAAACCGGCATCATCGTAAAGGCATCCGGTAATTGTCAATCGCGGGATGGCCCCGAAGAACTATCCGCCGCGGTAGGTGAGGGCGTCGTGGACGGCGCCGATTTCGATGAAGCCGTTGACGGGCGGCGCGAAGAAACCGGCGTCGGCGAGGGCCTGTTCGATGTCGGGGGCGAGGGCGCGGCGGATGAACAGGTCGCAGCCTTCGCGGGCGTGGGATCCCACGGCGGTTTCGTCGCCGTCGGGGGCGCCGCCGTCGTCGGCCTCGGGGGCGCGCAGGGAGAGGCGGGAGAGGGTGGCGCCGCCGGCGCCGGCATCCATGGCGGCGCGCACGGGGCCGTCAGCCGTGCCTTCCTCGCAGACGAGGGTGAGGCGCTGGAAGTCGCCGGGGGTGGAGCGGGCGGGGGCGTGGACGCGGCGGGCGGCGGCGGACAACCGCCGCCAGTCGGTAGAGCCCTGGAGCTGGTCGAGGGTGCTGATGACCTGCTCCATGGAGGCGACATGCTTGCGGCGGGAGAGCACCAGGCGGGTATTGACGGCCAGGGCGCGCACGGGCATGTGGCAGAGGAAGCCGCGGCCGGGTTCGCGCAGGCCGGCCTTGCGGGCGGCGATGTCCACGACGAAGGCGGAGTCGGCCCGGGGGATGAGGAACCAGAGCATTTCCTTCTCGCGGGGAATGGTGATGCGCAGGAGGCCGAGGCGGTCGCGCAGGCCCATGCCTTCGCCGTAGCTGACGATGGGTACGCACAGGCCCATGTCGAGCAGGGTGCGGGCGAGTTCCTCGCCGCGGCCGCGCTGGAGGATGCACAGGATGAGGTCGTGGGGGGCGGGAGCCAGGCGGGCGTCGCCGGCCCAGGCCGGGACATCGGCGCAGAGCCGCTCTTCCTCCCACAGGCGGAAGGGGTTTCCGACGAGGGTGACCTCCTCGGCGAAGAGGCTGCCGCGGCCGGGCAGGAAGAGGTCGGCGGCGGCGGCGAGCCGGGCCATGGCGGCCTGTTCGTGCCGGCGCGGCACATACAGGCGGATCACGTCGGAGGGGGCCTCGACGAGGCGCGGGCGGCGGCCGAACAGCAGGCCGGCGGGACGGGTTTTCAGGGCG
>JAHDSS010000570.1 GCA_018432565.1 Kiritimatiellia bacterium | reverse complement strand
GGAGAGAAAACCATCACCGGCTGCATCCGCACGGGAGTTAAAACCTGGCACGTTCTCGAAGTCATATTGACCGAACTGCTCGATTCTTCCGCCCGTCGATCGCCGGACACGGCCTCCGGCTTCGATCTGCTCGTACCCTGACCGCCAGCCCCCCGCCCGTGGCCTTGCGCGGACCTCTTTGGAACCGATGCAATGCGGGAGAAGCCCTCGCTCTCAGCTCCTCGCAGCCATTCAGCTTGGCAACCGCCTGCTCAGCAAATCAGCCCAGTCATAATCCATCATTCTTGCGAAACTTGGCCTGAATTCGCTCCCACTGCTTGTCTTTCACCATCACAAAAGCGCAGGTGCCCCCGCTCAGTTCCTCCCACAACTCACCGACGAGGCGATCGGGCTCTGCCGCTTTCCAGCGATCCGCCCCCTTGTATTCCACGACCAGAATGCGCCCGTCTTTCAATTGGCACACAAAGTCCGGGTAGAATCTGCCCGTCGCGGTTTGCAGAAAGAACGAAGCCCCGTTTTTCCGGACCAGATTCCGCACCCAGAACTCAATTTCCGGCTGCCGGTCGATCCAGCAGGCGCATTCATACTCTTCCTTGGAGTCAAAACACCCGATGCGGGGATAGTAATGGTGCTCCATGACATAATCGCCATATTCGCCCCGGTCGTCCCGTGTGGGGGCATAGGCATCCGGATGAAACTCGAACTGGTATTCTGAACCCACCCGCACCCGGTTCTCTTTTCCTTCCGTGAACAGGAATTGTTCGCAGGCGGTTTGGATGGCCTCGGCCCGCAATTCGCCAATCCGGGCCTCCAGCAGATTCCTCAGCAGGAATTTCTGCCGATTGGCCAACGCCAGATCGATGTTTTCATGCGCCAACAGACTCGACAGCCATCCCGCCACAAAAGCGCGTTTGCTCTCGTGCGTGATATATGGATCATCCAACTGCCGACACAGCCACGCCGCCAGCTTGGCCTCGGTCCAATGCTCCGGGCGATACGACAATCCCAAATCGAGTGTCAAATCACGGGAAAAACGGGTCTTCACCCGCCCCTGCACTTCATCAACGTCGATCAGCCCGCTTTCCAGCATTTGGATGCTCAACTGCAAGGCCTTCAACTGCTCACCGGTCACGGATGACAGGTACAGGGGAAGTTCCCACGGATAGTCAATCGCTTCCGGCTCATCGAAAAGCCGCAGCTCTCCGTCCACCACCACTTCCATCTGCGGGACAAAAAAGGCCTTTCCCCGCTCGGAAGGCGTCTGGAAAAGCACCACGGCCGTTGTACGGCTGGCCTCCCCCGCCTTCCGAATCGCCTCCCGCGTGTCCTCCATCACCGCCACCGCCTGAATCTCCTCGGCTTCCTCCGGACTCATCGGGGCGGTGATCGTCAGCGTCTTTTTCTTTTGATTCCACTGCAGCTTCTTGCGGACATCGGCGGGCATATTCGCGAGGTTCAGCTCCTCCGCCAGTTTCACTTCCACCGGGGTGATTTGAATCCGCCCGGCCCCGCGCTTGAAATCCAGCTTGGCCTGCTCCGGCAATTTCGCCGCCACAAAATCAGCCGCTTCCTGGCGGTTGAATCCGGACGTCTGGACCAGGCAATCCCGCAAGGCTTCCGCCGTTTCGCCGAAATCCCGGGAAACGACGAACGCATACGAGCGGTTTAAGGCTTCATCCGGCCGTCGGCGGGCCTGCGGCTGGCGCAGAATCCGGCCCAGCAACTGCTCCACCGCCGTCGCGCTTTTCACCCCCGCCAGACTCACCAGCACATACGCAAACGCGCAGTCCCAGCCTTCCGCCAGCGCCTTTTGAGTAATGACATACTTGACGGGACATTTCTCGGAAAACACCCCGCCCTTGTAGGTTTCCGCCAGCGCTTCCAGCCCGCGTTCGCTGCCCGTCGCGATCACGATCTCCTCTTCGGGAATGCGGTGGTTCTCCATCAGCTCCCGCTTCACCCATTCCGCATGGCGGGTCTCCTTCGTCGCGGACTTCGGCTCCGACTGGATCAGCACCAGCGGTCGCAGATAAGGGGCACCGGCCGCCCGTTCCCGCGCGGCCAGAATGCCGAGTTGCTCGCATTGATCCAATGCCAGCGCCAGGCACCGCTGCTCATCCGGCACGGTTTCCAGCTGAATCGGCAGCTTGATCATTTCTTCGCGCTTCAATTCCACCGCGGAAACCGAATGCAGCACAT
>JAHDSS010000310.1 GCA_018432565.1 Kiritimatiellia bacterium | reverse complement strand
TCGGGACGGGAGGTGGAGGAAAACTACGAAAGTCGCGAAAAGCGCGAAATCGGAAATTTCTGGAGGGGCAAGCTCCGTCTTGCCCGGTTTGCGGATCGGGATCGGACAGCCGAACAGCCCAGCTACGGATTTCCCAGCGCGGCGGAGCCGCAACCAAATTCATCAGAACTCATGAAAACGGAGAGGGGGATAAGCAGGAAAACAGGCCTGTCCGCCTGTGGCGGAAAACAACAGGAACAGATTCAATGTTCAATATTCAAATTCAATATCCAATATTCAAGTGAGGACAGGGCCTCGGAACAGAGGTCAGAGGTCAGAAGGCAAGGGAGGGCCGAAGATGGAGGACCGGTGTAACACCGGGGCACTGGGGAGCGACCGATGGGAGCATGGCGGTGTCAGGCGATCAGCGGAGCGAACAGGCGGCGGGCGGCGGCGGTGGTTTGCGCGGCGATTCCGGCGAGGGATTCGCCGCGGACATCCGCGAGGATCTGTCCGGCATAGGGGATGTAGGCGGGTTCGGAGAGGAGTTTGCCGTCGGGGCCGCTCAGGAAGGGCTCGAGGTGGTCCGGCAGATCGGGGGGCAGGTCGGGGGCGTCGGATTCCAGCAGGAACCGGCCGGCGGGGGCCTGCCGGGCGTTTTGGCGGGCGCGGGCGTTTTTGGGGCGGGTCAGGGTGCCCCCGAAGGAAATGAACACGTTTTTTTCCGCGAGGGCGGGCAGGGCGTCGGGGGGCCCGGAGTAGGCATGGATAAGGAGTCCGGCGGGATGGGGGGGGCGGTGGAGCAGCAGGTCCAGCATCCGTCCCCAGGCGTCGCGGCAATGAACGGAGGCGGGGAGGGCGAGTTCGCAGGACAGGTCGAGCTGGGCGAGGAAGACGGCTTCGCGCTCGGCATCCAGGCCGTCGTTCATGCGGCCGTCGAGTCCGATTTCGCCGATGCCGGCGGGCCGGTCGGCGAGGAGGGCGCGGAGGGTCCGGAGCCAGGCGGAACTTTTTTCCTGAATGAACCACGGATGCAGGCCGAAGGAGGCGATGACGAGGCCGGGATGGGCGTCGGCGAGGGCGGCGACGGTCGGCCAATCGGCTTCGCAGGTGGCGGCGGCGTGAAGCAGGACGAGGCCGGCGGCGCGGGCGCGGGAGAGGACGTCGTCGAGACGGGGGGCGAGGCGCGGATCCTGCAGGTGGCTGTGGGCGTCGGCCCAATGCAGATTTTGAGTGTCCGGCGGGGGCGGAGGTGCTATGGTCATGGGTGCATGGTGAAAGGCCGGCCCATATCAGTCAATGCGCAAAGCGGCTCCCGCCGGTGCCGGGGCGGATGGGTGCCGGGGGTGGCGCTGGGGCTGGCGCTGGTCTGGGCGGGGACGGGTTGCGGGACGTTTTCCTATTATCCGGAGGGGATGGAGCACACGACGCTGACGCCGCTGCGGACGGGGCAGCGGACGGGATACGAGCGGACGTTTGCCAAGCGCACGGAGGGGCGCGACGGGATGCTGTTTGCGATGGAGATGGGGCGGGTGGCGCAGCTGGAGGGAGATCTGGACGCGTCGCGTTCGGCGTTCGAGAAGGCGATCGCCGCGTGGGAGACGCGCGACGACCAGGCGGTGGTGTCGGCGTCCGGGGCGGGGGCGCAGGCGGGCGCGGTGCTGGTGAACGACAAGGCGATTCCGTACCGGGCGCCGGAGTACGAGCGGGCGCTGGTGCATCACTACCAGACGCTGAACTACCTGGCGACGAACGACCTGATCGGGGCGGGGGTGGAGGTGCGGCGCGCGAATCTGGTGCAGGAGGCGGCGCGCGAAAAGCGCGAAGGGGAGATCGAACGGGCGGCCTCCGGCGACTCCCGCGTGCCGGAGGGGGAGGAGGGCGATCCGAGCCTGCTGCCGGTCTATGCGGGCCTCGACGAGATCGCCGGGGGCGTGAAGCATTCGTTCCAAAATGCCGCGACGTTTTACCTGTCGGGCGTGGTCTGGGAGATGCTGGGGGAGCGCAACGACGCCTACATTGACTACAAGAAGGCGCTGGAGATTTTTCCGGACAATTTATTCCTGCAGGCGGACGTGATGCGGCTGGGCAAGCGGCTGGGGATGCGGGAGGACGTGGCGGATTTTCAGCGGCGTTTTCCGCAGGTGAAGGACATGCCGGCGGACGGCACGGGGGCGCTGGAGGGCAAGGCGCGGCTGGTGGTGCTGTACGAAGAAGGGCTGGCGCCGAAGAAGTCGGAGATGTCGGTGGCCTATCCGCTGGGGTCGGCGGATTCGATCGGGGCGGTGGCGCTGCCGGTCTATGCGGAGGCGTTTCCGGGGCCGGTGCCGGTCGGGGTGACGGTCGGCGGACGGCGGGTGGGAAGCACGGCGCCGATCTGCAGCGTGGGGGCGCTGGCGGCGCGGTCGCTGGCGGAGCGGATGCCGGGGATC
>JAHDSS010000150.1 GCA_018432565.1 Kiritimatiellia bacterium | reverse complement strand
CTCGATCTTGGACTGCACCCACTTCTCATCCTGCGGGATCGCCGTCTGCACCAGCGCCACGCGGATCACGCGCCCGGAGCCCGCCCGCGCCACGCGGTCGGCATCATCCAGCGCGGCCGCCCGCCACGCGCCCCAGCCCAGCACCGCCGCCGCCGCCAGCGCCCCCGCGGCCAGCCCCCGACACCCCCGCCGCTCCGCCACCGCCCACGCCAGCAGGCCGCTGGCAAAGACCGCCAGCCCCGACACCAGCCAGACCCCGCCGAACTCCGCCAGCTGGATCGCCGGCAGCCAGGGCGTCAGTCCGGCCCCCAGCGGATTCCAGGGAAATCCACCCCAGCCGAACCGGCCGCGGACAAATTCGCATCCGCACCAGACCACGGCCAGCGCGGCGGCCAACCCCACCCCCCCGCCCCGCCAGCGCCGGGCCAGCCAGACCGGCGGCAGAACAAACAGCGCGCACCAGGCCGCCAGCACGATCCACCCGCCCACCGTCACATGCGTCAGCCAGCGGATCGCCAGCAGCCAGTGCAGAAACCCCGCCGCCCAGCCCAGCCGAAGCGCCTGGCGGTCGCTCGCCGCCCGTCGCGCCATGATCCACAGCGGCGCCAGCGCCCCCCATGCCGCCCACGTCCATTCCAGCGGCGGAAACACCGCCGCCCACAGCAGCCCCGCCGCCGCGGCACACGCCGCCGCCACCCATTCATCCCGGCTGGAAGACACCCATTTCATGCCCGCGCATTCTGCCACACCCGCCCCCGCCCGCAAGGCAATACCGCGAGGACAACTCGCGCGCGCCCTCGACCAGGATGAATGAATCCGGCATCTGCCTTCCGCCTTGCTGAAAAGAATTGGAGCCAACCGTACCACGCCTCCGGGAATTCTTCATGCCCAATTTGCGCCCCCCCGCCCCCGTAGCGCGGGGCTCCCGTCCCGCGCAGTTCCCAGGACAGGATCCGCACGCGACAGAGCCGCGTGCCACAAAGATAGGCCGTTGCCCAATCGCGGCCGCGCCCCCGACCCCCGCAAAAACATCTGCAGCTGCGTGTCGCCGGAATCGGCCCTCCGTAGCGCGGGGCTCCCGTCCCGCGCAGTTCCCAGGATCCGCACGCGACAGAGCCGCGGGCCACGGCCAGAGTGGGTTCTCGTTGCAGCTCAGCGCGCCCGTCGTCCCCCAGAAAGATAGTCCGTCCGTCATTGCCACGGCTCATCGCGTGAGACACGGCCCCCGGAGATCCAGGTCGCACCGCTCTTGGCATGGGCTGAAAGATAGACCACCCAAACCAGCGATTGCATCCTGGCAAGGCTTCCATACACGGGCGACCCCTTTCTTGAATCTTGCGTGGTGCGCAGGCAACTTCTATACATGGTTCCAGCCCTGAACGTATTCGATGCACGCAAGCACAGGACAGGAAAACAAAAAACGGCTCGATTCCCGCGTGCGCTGGGGACTGCTGGCTGCGTATGCCGCCTTGATCCTGCTGCGGGTGCCGGAGATCGTTTGGCCGGGGCGGTTCTGGGGAGAAGAAGGCGCCATCTATTTCCGCGAGGCCTTCCAGAACGGCCCGCTTCAGGTCCTGTTCACCTCCAATCTCGGCTATTACAGCTTGCTCAACAAGCTGGCCGCCCTGACGGCGGCCCATGTCGTTCCGCTGGAATTCGCTCCGGTTGTCACGATGCTGTTTGCATTTGTCATCCAGCTCTCGCCGGCGATCCTGCTGCTGTTCTGTCGCATACCCGCGCTGCCGGCCCTGGCCCATCGCGCGGTGGCGGTCGCGCTAGTCCTGTTCATCCAGCCCAACCAGGAGGTCTGGCTGAACACGATCAACAGCCAGTCCTTCCTGTGTGTCGCCACCGGCATTGTGCTGATATCCTCGCCGACCAGCCGGCGGGCGCATATCTTGCGCCTCGGGTTACTGGCGCTGGCTGGACTGACCGGCATCGTGTCGGCCCTCTTGCTGCCACTGTTTCTGTGGGTTTGGTGGCGGGAGCGGGATCGCCATCGCGTGCAGGAATTGGTTGTGCTGCTACTGTCTGGACTCATTCAGGCGGTTGTGGTCCGGTCGGGAGAAGGCCGCGCCGTCCAGGCGGTATGGCCGCTACTGCCCCTGGCTTTGGCCGGCAAGCAATGGGTCCTGCCCTTGTTCGGCTACGAGGCCTTCGATATCTTCATTGATTTCCTGCGCCCACGGCCTTTGTTAACTCGTTTTCCCATGATCCTATGGATGCTGTTTCCGTACGCGCTCTGCACCGCGGTCGCAATCCGCCAACGCAACCGCACGGCCGGCATGCTGCTGGCCGCAGCCCTGAGCGTCGCGGCCATCTCGCTGATGTTCTCGCTTCCGGCGCAGGACATCAATACCTTCGGCTACAGCTGCATCACCGGGGCGGCCGACGGGCGCTACTATTATGCCCCCAATGTGCTTCTGGGGCTCTCGCTGCTGTCCATGCTGGGGTCTTTCCGGTCACCGTCCGGCGGGCTGGACCGCGGTTTCCGCTGGGCGGCCGCCTTGCTGATCCTGCTGCTGCTTGCCACCGGACTGGCGAATCACCGACACTCTGGCACATGGAGCCATGGCCCCTCCTGGCGTGCAGAGGTCCGGGCCTGGCGCGCAGGGAGAACCGGCACATTGGCCCTCTGGCCCCCGCCCTGGCGCCTGGATCTGCGCCCAAACCCGCCCGATCTGGAATAGAAGCAGGCATGGAAGAAACCCTCTGGTGAACACCTGCAAGCCATCCTATTTCCCGTCCAAATCCGCTTCCTGGTCCACCCTGGCGGAATGGGGGGTCTATGTTCTCCTGAGCGCTTGGATGCTTCTCCATACCTGGCTGACCTGGCCCGATCTGTACGTGGACTTCGGTCGCGAAATCTACAACGCCTGGCGGGTGTCGGAAGGAGAACTGCCCTTCCGGGACATCGCCCACTACTCCGGACCGCTTTCCATGTGCTTCAACGGCGCGTTTTTCCGGTTGGCGGGCGTGTCCATGCACCATCTGTTCGCTCTCAATTTCGCTGTCTGGCTCGGAATTCTTTGGGCCCTCTGGCGCATTCTCTCTCACATTGCCTCCACCGGCGCGCGCATGGTCGCCCTGTCCGTCTTCATCCTGCTGATGTCGTTTTCGCGCCTGACCGGCAACGGAAACTACAACTATTTGGCGCCCTATTCGCACGAACTGACCCACGGCCTGCTGCTGGGACTGCTGGCACTGCTGGTCGCCGACCGGGCCTGGCGCGGAAAAGATCGATCCGTCCGATGGTTGGCTGCCACCGGTGTCTTGCTCGGCCTGGTTCTGCTGACCAAGCCGGAAGTAGCCGTGTCGGCGTGGGCCGGCGTGTTCGCCGGCCTGGCGGCCCGG
>JAHDSS010000114.1 GCA_018432565.1 Kiritimatiellia bacterium | reverse complement strand
GCGGAGGCGAAGAAACATAGAGAAACGGGTCACCGAACTTCAAATCGCTCACATCTGATCCGTCGTGCAACACCAGTTCCCGCAGATGGTTGGAAAATATCAGCTCTTCAACAGTTGGACAGGCATGACAGGATTTACAGGATTTTTCAGGATTATCAGGATTGGGAAGGATTGGGGAGGAAGGGGAGAAAGGGGAGGAAGGGGAGCAATGTCCAATATCCAACAGAACAATATCCAATGTTCAAGTGGGCGGCCAGCAACCAACAGCCAGCTACGGATTTCACGGATTGCACGGATGGGGGATCGAGCAGGCGACAAGCGAAACCGTCAAGCACGGATGGAGACGGATGGGAGTGAGGGGGGGAGGTCGGAGGGCGGAGGACAGAGGACGGATGGCGGATGACGGAGGACAAAGGGGGGGGGAGGGAATAGCTAATATCCAACAGAACAATATTCAATATGCAAGTAGAGGCAGGGGGGAGAGGGGAGGTCCGGGGTCTGGCCAACGACCCCCAACCACTAACCATCAACCAACGACCATCAACCAGCAGAGGGGGCGCGGCTGGTGGTGCGGTGGGGATTGACGAAACGGGGATGAATCGATATCTCTTTGCGAAGAAGAGGGTTTTGGGTTCGGTTGCGGTGCGCGGATGGGTGGCGGGGGTGCTGGCGGGGCTGGCTGCAGGGACGGTCTGCGAGGGAGCGGAGACGGCCGGCGGGACGGGGATTATTCCCGTGACAATCGGGCTGCACGCGGCGGAAGGCGAGACTGCCGGGATGGGTGATGTCTGGATTCCGCTGGTCCGCCGGGACGGGGGCGTGCTGTTTTTGAATCCGCGGGCTTCCGTGAATGACCGGGACGAGGAGGAGATCAATCTGGGACTGGGGGTGCGGCGGCTGGTGGAGGGCGCCCTGCCGTGCATCGTGGGGGCGAACGTGTATTACGACGGGCGGTGGACGCGGAACGGCAACCGGTTCGACCAGCTGGGGCTGGGGGTGGAATTCCTGAGCGACCGGGTGGACGCGCGGGCCAACTACTACCTGCCGGACCGCGACACGGCGCTGGTGGATGTGGTCGAGACGGAGACGGTGACGGAAACGCGGCGGCTGCGGCAGGATGTGGAAACGATCTGGGGCGATCCGTACGGCGCGGCGCATGACATCCGGCAGGACTACGTGACGCGGCTGACCCTGCGGGAGACCGTGTTGCGCGAGACCCTGACGCAGGTGTACGAGAACCGGGAGGCCGCGCTGGAAGGCTGGGATGCGGAAATCGGCCTGCGGCTGCCGGTGCTGGAGGACGTTGTTCAGACGCGGGTGTTTGCGGGCTACCAGTATTTCGACAACCCGTTCGGCGGTTGCCTGAAGGGCTGGACGGGGCGGCTGGAAGTGCGGGCGCTGGAGGGGCGGCTGCTGCTGGATGCGCAGGTGTTTGAGAATCGCGAACTGAACCAGACCGACTGGCGGGCGGGGGCGCGGGTGCGTCTGCCATTCGAGATCGGGGCGCTGGCGCAGGGGCGGAATCCGTTCGCGGGGACAGCGGCTGGGGCGGATGCCGGCCTGCGGGCGCGGCTGGACGAGATGGTGATGCGGGATCCGAAAATCCAGACGAGCAAATCGGGTTATGTGGAAAATGCGGCCCGGCAGGCCAAGACGGCGCAAAGCAAAACGAAGATCCGGCGGCGCGAGGAATCCGCGACGGCGGTGATTGCGGAGGGGATCACGTTCGTGGACGGGGATGCGGGGAATGACGGGAATCCGGGGACGGCGGAAGCGCCGAAGGCGACGGTGCAGGGAGGGATTGCCGGGGTGCAGGCGGCGAGCCGGCTGCATACCGTGACCTGGCCGGACGGGGCACCGCGGCGGGTGGTGTATGTGCAGGCCGCGGGGACCCCTTACGCCAACGCCATGGTGACGGAGGCCAATGTGGCGCTGATCGGCAGCGGAACGGCGATTCCGGGGTTTGGCGGCAAGGCGTTCGGAGGCGGCACGCGGCCGGTGGTCCGGGGAACCGGGACGGGGATTCAAGTGAACCTGGGAGCGGATGGCGCCGCGATCGCCGGCTTCGAAATCACGACGGAAGGGGCCGGGCTGGGCGTCTCTTCGGGTTCGGGGCGGATCCTTGTGATGGACAATCTGATCCGGGACAATATGGGCGGACTGCACATCAGCGCCGTCGGGAAATTTGATTCGTGGGTTGCCGGCAACCGGTTTGCCGAAAACACGGATTGGGGCGCGCTGATCGATGCGACGGGCGGCGCCGGGGAGACCCTGCGCCTGCGGGTGGATGACAACCGGTTTGAAAACGGCATTGCCGGATTGCGGGGCGTGGCGGACGGATACGACAGCGGGGAGGTCCGGATTTCCGGCAACACGGTGCGGGACACGACGGACCGGGGGCTGTGGTTCCGGATGATGGCGGGCGCCGGATCGACGGGCGGCATGACGGTTGAGTTGCTGGACAACACGGCGGTGAACGCGGGGGCCGCGGCGGGCGGAGTCGGCCTGTATGCCGGGGTGCGCACGGTGGACGGCGATGCCCTGGTGCGGATGGAAGGCAATGAGGTGGACGGGGGCGGCGGGCATGGCCTCTATGGCGAAGCGTTCGGGCAGCAGGCCGGAAACGCGGGGCTGCTTCTGGCGGGGAACCGCGTGTCGGGAGTGCAGGACATGGGCATCGGCGGGCGGACGGAAACCGCGGACGGCGAATCGCGGGCGGAAGCCAGCGGCAACGTGGTGGCCGGCGGAGTGCGGGGTGTTTCGATGCAGGCGTTTTCTCACGGGGATGGCGGCGCGGTGGCGTGGGTGGAAGCCAACCGGGTCACGGATGTAACGTCGGTCGGGGTGCAGGCCGTGGCGGAGACGGATGCGGGCCCGGCCACGGCCATGGCCCTGAACAACCAGGTGGAACGCAGCGGGGATGTCGGGGTCGATGTCTGGGCGGGGTCGGAGGGCGACCGGGCCGAGGCCTGGCTGGAGAAAAACCGGGTATCGGATTGCTCGACCGCCGGGCTGATGGGTTCGGCGACGACCGAGAGGGAAAACATGATGGCCGTTGTCTATGCCAAGGACAACCAGGCGGATCGGTGCGGCGACTACGGGCTGCACATGCATGCCCGGGGATATTTTGATGGCGATGCCGGGGTGCTGCTGGAGAACAACCGGGCGGTGAACGGGACGGGAACGGGGATGTACGGCCGGGCTTCGGGTTCCTTCGGCAGCGGCGGGGTGCAGATCGTGGCCATGAAGAACTCCGCCGGTTTCAATGCGGGCGGCGGCCTGGTGCTGGACGCCGAGTCGGCGAGCGGGGATGCGTCGGTCATGGCTGCCCAGAACGAGACGATGGACAACGAAGGGGCCGGTCTGGCGATCCGGGCGGAGGCCACGGCAGGCAACGCCATGGCCGCGGCGCTTCAAAACGAGTCCGGCCGCAATGCCGATCCTGCGGATCCGCCGCAAGGCGCGGGGATCGGCATGGAGGTGCTGGCCGGGGTGCAGGGCCGGATGGTCGCCTTGTACAATGAAACCGCCGGCAATGGCCAGGGAGGGTTGACCGGGATTCTGGCGGCTCAAACGGGCGTCGTGGAATCGGGATACAACGAATCAACCGGCCATGCGAGCGGCGACGGATTCGGCCAGCGCCTGCAACTGTCCGTGTCGGATTCGCTCGAACTGCGGGGATATGCCAACACCCTGCAGGGCAATCTGACGGGACTGGATCTGGATGTGTCGGGGTCGGATCCGGCGGCCGGGTTCGATCTGGTGTTTTCCAGCGGGTGCCTGCTGGACAATCAGGATGTGAATGTGCGCCACAACGGGCCGGCCGGGGCGCCGCTGGATGCGCGGGGCAACTGGTGGGGCCGGTTTCCCCCGGACCCGGCGCTGATCGTGCAGGCGGGCGCGGGGACCATTGACAGCAGCGATGCGCAGCCGGTGTCGCCGGGGCCTTGAACGGGGGCCCGACGGGGGCGTCGGGACTCCAGGGGGGAAGGTCCGAGGTCGGAGGTCCGAAGTCTGGCCAGCAGCCAACAGCCAGCTACGGATTTTACGGATTGCACGGATGGGGGATCGAACAGGCGACAACCGAAACCGTCAAGCATGGATGGAGACGGATGGGCGTGGGGGGGCGAGGTCCGAGGTCCGGCCAGCAACCACCGACCACTGACCACTGACCAACAGAGGTCCGGCCAGCAACCAACGGCCAGCAACAAACGACCAACGTAGAGGAGGGGGGCTCAATATCCAATATCCAACAGACCAATATCCAAGTAGTCGACCAACGACTAACAACCAACAACCAACGCAGGGGGGCTTGGCTTGGGAGGGGCGGGGGTGTAGAGTCGTTTTCAGCAGTGGAGGTGATGGAATGGCAAGACGAGTGAGTTGGCTGGCGTTGGGGTGCATGGGGCTGGTGCTGGCGGGGTGCGCGGGGCCTTCGCGGAACACGGTGTTCCAGACGTCCACGATTGATGCGCTGCTGGCGGGGGTCTATGACGGGGATCTGTCCCTGCGGGAGCTGCGGCGGCAGGGGGATTTCGGCATCGGCACGTTTGACGACCTGGACGGGGAGATGGTGCTGCTGGACGGTCAGTTTTACCAGGTGCGGGCGGATGGCCGGGTGTATGCGCCGGATCCGGACGGGGAGACGCCGTTTGCCGCGGTGTGCCGGTTTCAGCCGGACCGCCAGGTGGCCGTGCCCTCGGGGCTGGACATGGCGGGGGTGGAAGCGCTGCTGGACCGCGAGGTGCCGGGACGGAACCGGTTTGCGGCGGTCCGGGTGGACGGGCATTTCAAGCGGATGCGCACGCGCAGCGTGCCGGCGCAGAGCCGGCCGTATCCGCCGCTGAAGGAGGTGGCGGCGACGCAGCCGGTGTTTAACCGCAAGAATATTTCCGGGACCCTGGTGGGATTCCGGTGTCCGTCGTACGTGGGGGGGGGTGAACGTGCCGGGGTGGCATCTGCATTTCATCAGCCAGGACCGCTCGTTCGGCGGTCATGTGCTGGCGTTTGACGTGGTGACGGGGGTGGCGCAGGTGGACGAGCTGGACCGCCTGGTGATGCAGCTGCCCGGAACGAAGGATTTCGCGGAAGCGGATCTGTCGCGGGACCGCCAGGCGGAACTGGCGGGAGTGGAGAAGGAGAAGGAGTAGGGGGGGTAGGGGGGGAGCAATGTCCAATATCCAACAGAACAATATCCAATATCCAAGTGGGGGGGGGAGGACGGAGGACGGAGGGGGCGGGGGACGGAAAAGCGAAGCAGGAAAACAGGAAACTCAGGAAAACAGGAAAAGAGACAGGGGGAGCGGGGGACGGAGGACAGAGGACGGAGGTCAGGGGGGGGGCAGGGCTGCGTCAAGAAAGGTGTTTTCAGAACAGTCCGGCTCGGCAGGGATGCCACGCCCTGCCCTTTCCGGGAAAGGGCGGGTGGGGTAGGGCGAATCGTCTCCGATGAGCCGCTTTCTTGACGCAGCCGGGGGGGGGGGGGCGCCGTCCGGTCAGGCCAAAGGGGCAATAAAAAAGCCGGGACGGGGGCGTCCCGGCTCCAGAGGGCTTAAGGGGGCTACTCGACGATGGCTTCGTCCATGGCGTAGAGGTAGCGTTTGATCTTGCTGGTGGAGGTTTTGTTGAATTCCTCCCAGCGGATGCGGATCCGGCGCGGGTGCTTGTAGTCGGCGAGGGCGGCGGCCTGCTTCTTGACTTCGGCGCGGACCCGGGCCTCGATTTCCTTTTCGCTGAACTTGCGCTTTTCGGCGGCTTCCAGGGCGGCGATGCCTTCCTCGTCGGGGACGACGATGACGCCGACATGCTCGCCGACGGCCTCGCCGGGATCCCGGTAGCCCAGCACCACGGATTCGAGAATCAGCGGCGACTGGTTGATCTGCATTTCGACTTCTTCGGGATAGATGTTCTTGCCCTCGCGGTTGACGATGAGAGCTTTTTTGCGGCCGGTGATGTAGACGTAGTTGTCGGCGTCGATGTAGCCGAGATCGCCGGTGAGGAACCAGCCGTCGCGGAAGACTTCCTCGGTGGCGTCGGGGTTGTTGTAGTAGCCCTTCATGATGTTGGGGCCCTTGGCGGCGAGTTCGCCCACGCCTTCGGCGTTGGGGTCGAAGACCTTCATTTCGACGTTGGGCAGGACCTTGCCGCAGGAGCCGGGGCGGATGGGTTCATCGAAGGGGGAGAGGGTCAGGACGGGCGAGCATTCGGTGAGCCCGTAGCCTTCGCGGGCTTTCAATCCGACGGACTCAAGCCCGGCCAGCAACTGGGGATCGGCCGGGGCGCCGCCGGAGACCATCAGGCGCAGGCGCCCGCCGAGCTTTTCGAGGATGCCCTTGCGGACGGGGTTGCGGGCGCCGATCTTCCAGAGAAGGCTGGCAATCTTGTTGGCGCGGACGCCGGCCTGGAGCTTGGCATAGACCTTTTCGAGCAGGAGGGGAACGGCGAGGACGATGCTTGGCGAGGCTTCGCGGATGTTTTCGCCGACGGTGCGGAGGCTTTCCACGAAGCTCATCTGGGTGCCGGAGCAGACGGGCGTGACGAGGCAGGCGGTGAAGGCGAAGGAATGGTGAAGGGGCAGGATGACCATGAAATTGTCATCGGGCAGGATTTCGATGGCGGCATCGAGGGAGGCGAAATTGGCGGTGAAGTTGCCGTGGGTGAGCATGGCGCCCTTCTGGCGGCCGGTGGTGCCGGAGGTATAGATGAACGAGGCGGTGTCGTCCTCCTTGGGCTGGTGGCGGTCATAGGCGGCGCCGTGGCTCCGGGCGTGCTCCTGGTTCCGGGCGAGCAGTTCATCGAAATCGTGGATCTGGAGACCCTTGGTCTTGCCGTTGTCGAAGGCGGGGCGCTGGGCGCCGTAGAGGATGAGGTGGCGCATGGCGGGGCAGCGGCCGGCGATGTCGAGGATGTTGGTTTCGCCGACGGAGTCCAGCAGGAGGACGGCGGCGCCGGAGTCGGAAAGGATGTGGGTGACTTCCTGCTCCTGGAGCTTGGCGTCGATGGGGACGGCGATGGCGGCGAGGCCGGTGATGGCGTAATGGATGGCGCACCATTCGGGGGAGTTGGGGCCGAGCAGGGCGACGCGGTCGCCGGGCCGGATGTGGCAGTCGCGGGCCAGGGATTCGGCGATGGCGCGCACCTGGTCGAGGAACTGGCGGTAGGTCAGCGTCTGCCAGGCGCCCAGGCGCTTGTACTTCATCAGGATCTTGTCGCCGTGTTTCTGGGCAGACTGATCAAGGGCTTCTTTCAATGTCATGTCCGGTCTCCATCAAGGGCGCAGGCGCCCAGGTTCATCAGGTTTCATTCCGCATCCAACCCGGGGGGCCGGCGCGGTTCAACGCCACAGTCAGAAGGTGTGGCAAAGAATGAACTCTAGGACATGGCTCGGGGCGGCGCAAGGCAAAGCCGGTTGGAGTGGGGCATTTTTCGGAGGCATTTTCCCGGCATTTTCCCGGGGGAGATTGGGGCTTGACGGTGGGAGAGGGGCAAGGGCAGTATGCGGGGGTTTCAGGTTTGAAAGGCG
>JAHDSS010000185.1 GCA_018432565.1 Kiritimatiellia bacterium | reverse complement strand
GCCGCCGCCCGGCTCGTCTATGCCCTGATGGGCGCCGCCGCCCGCCAGCCGCGCAAGCGGTAGCGCCTCCGGGCCTACTTCAGGCCCATCTCGATCATCTTTTCGGCGATCTGGATGGCATTCTGGGCGGCGCCCTTCCAGATGTTGTCGCCGGAGACAAACAGCGAAAGGCCGTTGTCCACCGAGGGATCCTTGCGGATGCGGCCGACGAGGGCGTCAACCTTTCCGGTGGCGTCGAGCGGGGTCGGGAAAACGGACTTGGAGAGGTCATCGACGACCTGGACGCCGTCGGTCTTCTCGAGGATTTGGCGGGCGCGCTCGGGGGAGAGCGGGTTGTGGAACTCGACGTGGACGGCCATGCTGTGGCCGTTGACGACCGGGACGCGCACGCAGGTGGAGACGACGCGGATGGTGTCGTCGCCGAGGATCTTGCGGGTTTCACGGCCGAGTTTGGCTTCCTCGGAGGTGTAGCCGGGCAGGTCCTTGGCCTCGGAGCCAATCTGGGCGATGACGTTGAACGCGATCTGCGCGGGATAGACCTCGTGGGTGATGGGCTGTCCGGCGGCCCAGGCGCGGATCTGGTTTTCGAGTTCGCGGATGGCGGCCGAGCCCGAGCCGGAGACGGCCTGGTAGGTGCAGCAGACGATCCGCTTGATTTTGGCCTCGTGGTGCAGCGCGTACAGCGGCATCAGGGCAATCGCGGTCGAGCAGTTCGGGTTGGCGATGAAGTTCTGGTGGGACTTCAGGGCCTCGGCATTGATTTCCGGAATGCACAAAGGCACGCGCGGATCCATGCGGAAGTCGTCGCCGTTGTCCACGACGCAGCAGCCGGCTTCGGCGGCGCCCCAGCCGAGGGTCTTGGAAGCGCCCTTGGCGCCTTCGGTCCCGGCGAAGAACGCGAAGTCATAGCCCTTGAACGAGTCGGGGCCGGCGGCGACCTTGACGTCGACGGGGAGGCCGTCGATCATCTCGGTGCGCTCGCGGGTGGCGAACGCGGTGAGCTTGGCCAGCGGGAAGTTGCGCTTGCGCAGGAGGCGGACGATTTCGGTTCCGACGGCGCCGATGCCGACCATGCAGACATTGTATTGCTTCATTTTGAATCTCCTTTGGCTTTGAACCACAGAGGACACAGAGGGTCACAGAGACCGATCCATGCTCTGTGTTTCTCTGTGTACTCGGTGGTGAAAACGGCTGTTACACAAGGCTGGCGACGAGGTCGCCGACTTCGGAGGTGCCCATGCCCATGCGTCCGGCGGCGAGAGACTGGATCTTGCCGCTGTTGAGGGCCGCGGTGACGGCCCGGTCCACGGCCTGGGCCGCTTCGGTTTCGCCGAGGGTGTCGAGCATCATGCCGCCGGCGGCGATGGCCGCGATGGGGTTGATGATGTTCTTGCCGGTGTACTTGGGGGCGCTGCCGCCCATGCATTCGAACATCGAGACGCCGTCGGGATTGATGTTGCCGCCGGCGGCGACGCCGAGCCCGCCCTGGACGATGGCGGCCAGGTCGGTGATGATGTCGCCGAAGAGGTTTTCGGTGACGACGACGTCATACCACTCGGGCTGCTTGACGAACCACATCGTGGCGGCATCCACGTGGTTGTAGTCCTGCTTGATGTCCGGGTAGTCGCGATCGCCCATTTCCTTGTGGGCGCGGACCCAGAGATCGCCGCAATGGGTCAGGACGTTGCACTTGTGGACGAGGGTGAGCATGTTCTTGCGCTTGCGCCGCCGGGTGTACTCGTAGGCGTACTTCAGGCAGCGGTCGACGACCGGCCGACTGTAAACCATGACCTGCGTGGCCACTTCCATGTTCGAGCCCTTCTGGACGGCGCCGCCCACGCCGGTGTAGATCCCGCCGGTGTTTTCGCGGATCACGACGAAATCCACGTCCTTGGGCTCCTTGTCCTTCAGCGGGCAGTCTTCCTTGCGGTAGAGCTTGACCGGGCGCAGGTTGATGTACTGGTCCAGTTCGAAGCGGGTGCGCAGCAGAATGCCGACTTCCAGGATGCCGGGCTTGACGTCGGGGTGGCCGATGGCGCCCAGGTAGATGGACTGGTGCTTGCGGAACTCCTCGATGGCGGAGTCCGGCAGCGTTTCGCCGGTGCGCAGATAGCGGTCTCCGCCGAAATCGTATTCGGTGTAGTCCAGTTTGAATCCGAACTTGGCGGCGGCGGCGTTGACCACCTTGACAGCCTCGCGGGAAACCTCGGGTCCGGTCCCGTCGCCGGGGAGCAATGCAATGGAATAGGTTTTCATAAGGGCGGTCATGTTCATGGGTTTCCCGGGCAAATGCAAGCGGGAAAGCGGTTGAATGAGGGTTTTCGATGGTGTTGTGGCCCAGATTATCCTGATTTCATTGTTTGCAAACAATGAGAATGGCCACTCAGGGAGGCGGGGGCTGTCCGTGGCGGTAAAGGGCGGTCAGTCGAGCAGGGGCAGGGCGGCGGCGAGAGGGATGACGCGGTCGTCCAGGGCGGGCCGGGCGAGCAGGTCGTCGAGGGGGGCGGCCTGGGCGATATCCAGCCGGCCGATGCGGGTGCGCCGCAGGCGGGTGAGGTGGGCGCCGACGCCGAGGGCCTGGCCGATGTCGTGGGCGAGGGTGCGCACATAGGTGCCCTTGGTGCACTCGACGACGAACCGGACGTCGGGCGGGGTGAATTCCAGCAGATCGAAGCGGTAGAGGTGCACCAGCTTGGCGGCGCGTTCGACAGTCTGGCCTTTCCGGGCCAGCTTGTAGAGCGGCACGCCGTTGAGCTTGATGGCGGACACCATCGGGGGCGTCTGCATCTGGTCGCCCAGGCGCGCGCTCATCTGGGCGGCGATCTGTTCGGCGGTGACGGCGGAGGGATCTGTTTCGGCGACCACCCGGCCGTCGGCGTCCTGGGAATCGGTTTCGATGCCGAGGCGGAAGACGCCTTCGTAGGTTTTGTCATGGCCCATGACGCGCTCGGAGACCTTGGTCCCCTTGCCCAGCAGGATGACGAGCAGTCCCGTCGCCATGGGGTCGAGGGTGCCGCCGTGGCCGACCTTGGGGATGCGGAAGCGCCGGCGGATCCGGGCGACGACGTCGTGCGACGTGGGCCCGGAGGGCTTGTCCACGAGCAGCAGCCCGTCGAGCGGGCCGAGACCGGTCAGGGAAGGGGTCGCCATGGGGTCAGTCCGGGGGCGGCGCGGCGCCGTCGCCGGCTTCCCCGCCGGGCGGCGGCGGTTCGATTTCGCCGCTGGCTTCCATCCGATCGAGGATCTGGAGGATGTGGTCGCCCTGTTCGACGGAGTGATCGAGGACGAAATGCAGCTGGGGGGTGTAGCGCAGGACGATGTTCCGGTGGATGGCGTCCTGGAATTCGGCGCGGTGGTGGCGCAAAACGGACAGCATGCGCTCCTGGTCGGCTTCTTCCCCGCGGATGGACACCAGGACCCGGCAGGTGCGCAGATCCACGGCGGTCAACACGTGGGTGAAGGTGACGGCGGCCGGATCGAAGTCGGGCCGGTTCACCACGCGGTAGAGCTGGATGCCCAGCTCGCGGCGGATGAGTTCGTTGACGCGCGTGATCCGGTCGGCTTTCATCGCGGGACCCCTCCGGGGGGCCTACAGGGCCTGGGCGACTTTCTCGATCTCGTAGGATTCGATGACGTCGCCCTCGGCGATGTTGGTGAAGTGGTCGAGGACGATGCCGCATTCCTGGCCTTCGCGGACCTCGGTGGCTTCGTTCTGGAAGCGCCGGAGAGTGGCGATCTTGCCTTCGTAGAGGATTTCGTCGCCGCGACGGACGCGGGCGCGGCCCTTGAGGGTGATCTTGCCCTTCTGGCACATGCAGCCGGCGACCTTGCCGCGCTTGCCCATGTCGAAAATCTGGCGGATGGCGGCCTGGCCGTTGACGTGCTCCTTGACGATGGGTTCAAGCAGTCCGGTCATCAGGTTCTTCACGTCGTCAATCATCTCGTAGATGATCGAGTACAGGCGGATTTCGACGCCCTTGCGCTTGGCTTCAGCGCCGGTGCCGCTGTCCTTGCCGACATGGAAGCCGAGAATGACGGCCTTGGAGGCGGAGGCGAGCAGGACATCGTTGACCGTGACGTTGCCGGCGCCGGTGCCGATGATGTCGAGGTCCACCTTGTCGCTGTGGATGGCCTCGAGGGACCCGCGGATGGCCTCGAGGGAGCCCAGGACGTCGGTTTTGAGAATGACGTTGAGGGTGCGCTTCTCGCTGCCGGATTTTTCCTGAAGAAGCTCGTCGAGCGTCAGGGGCGCGCGGGGTTCGGAGGGGCCGGAGAGTTCGGACAGTCGCTTGGCGGAGGCGCGTTCTTCGGCGACCTGGCGGGCTTCGCGGTCGTTCTTGTAGACGTGGAACTCCGTGCCGGGCTCGGGCACGCTGGTCAGGCCGAGGACCTTGACGGCGGCCGAGGGGCCGGCGGTGCGGACCTTGTTGCCCTGATCGTTGATCATGGCCTTGACGCGTCCCCAGGTGCAGCCGGTCACGAGGGCGTCGTTGAGCTGGAGGGTGCCGTTGGTGACCAGGATGTTGGCCGTGGGGCCCATGCCGGCTTCGAGGCGCGACTCGATGACGTAGCCGGTGGCCTTGCGGCGGGGGTTGGCCTTCAGTTCGAGGATTTCGGCCTGCAGCAGGATCATTTCCAGCAGGTGGTCCATGCCGGTGCCGGCGGTGGCGCTGACTTCGCAGCAGATGAGCTCGCCGCCCCAGTCTTCGGGAGCCAGGCCCATCTGCTGGAGCTGGCGCTTGACGCGGTCGGCATTGGCCGAGCGCAGGTCGCACTTGTTGATGGCGATGATCATGGCCACCTTGGCGGCCTGGGCGTGCTGGATGGCCTCCTTGGTCTGGGGCATGATGCCGTCGTCGGCGGCGATGACGATGACGGCGATATCGGTGAGGTTGGCGCCGCGGGCGCGCATGGCGGTGAACGCCTCGTGGCCGGGGGTGTCCAGGAAGGTGATCCGTCGGCCGTCGTATTCGACCTGGTAGGCGCCGATATGCTGCGTGATGCCGCCGGCTTCGCCGTCCACGACATGGGCCTTGCGGATGTAGTCCAGCAGGGAGGTTTTCCCGTGGTCCACATGGCCCATGAACGTCACCACGGGCGGCCGCGGCAGCAGGTCTTCCTTGGAATCGGGACCGGCGGCCTCGGGTTTGGGCTCGGCCTTGGGCGGGGGCGGGGGCGGGGGGGCCTTCTTTTCGTGTTCGAGGGCCACGCCGAACTTCTCGGCGACCTTCTGGGCCACCTTGAACTCGATCTTCATGCCGATGGAGGCGAAGATGTTCAGGCGCATCAGCTCGGTGATGAGCACGTTGGGTTTCACCCCCAGCATGTCCGCGAAATCCTTGACGACGACATGGCCTTTGATGGCGATGGTGCGCGGGCCTTCGGGCTCGGCGGGTTCGGCGGGGGCTTCCGCCGCGGGCTCGGCGGCCGGCGGTTCGGCCGCGGGCTCGCCGGGGGCCGCCGCGGCTTCGGCGGCGGGGGCGGCATCCGCGGCGGCGGGGGTTTCGTCGGCGGCCGGTGCCGCTTCGGTTTCCGGGGCCGGCGCACCGGCGGCGGGGGGAGCGGCGGGGGCGGCATCCGCGGCGGCGGGGGTTTCGTCGCCGCCGCCGTAGTAGATGCGTTTGATTTCGTCGCGCAGATACTGCTCCAGTTCGGGCGTCAGGTTGGCCTGCGTGCTGCGGGCCGTGCAGCCCCGGGCCTGCAGGAGCCCCAGGAGCTCCTTGCCCGTGGTCATCAATTCCTTGGCGAGATCGCAGATTCTCATTCGTCGGCTGCCTTTCCGTTTTGGCTTTCAAAGGCCGTCTCGGCGGCGGCGCGCACCTGCTGGGCGATGTCGGCGTCGAAGCCGTCCACGTCCACCAGGTCCGCCAGATCCGCGGCGAGAATGCCTTCGAGCGTGAGGAAGCCGGCGGCCACCAGCCGCCCGGCGTGTTCGGGGCCGATGCCTTCGATCGTCGCCAGCTGGCCGGTGGCCAGGGCGATGCGCTCCTCAAAGGTGATGTCGGCTTCGTCCTTCTGGATGTCGATTTTCCAGCCGGTCAATTTGGCCGTCAGGCGGGCGTTCTGGCCCTTTTTGCCGATCGCCAGCGACAGCTGGTCGGACTCGACGATGACCTTGACGGTGTTGTCCAGCTCCTCCACCTCCAGGCGCATCAGCTTGGCGGGCGCGAGGGCGTTGGTGACGAACGTCTTGATGTCGGGGCTCCACTTGACGATATCCACCTTTTCGCCGGACAGCTCGCGGACGATGTTTTTGACGCGCTGTCCGCGCAGGCCGACGCAGGCCCCGACGGGGTCCACCTTGTCGTCGTTGGAGTGCACGGCGATCTTGGTGCGGAAGCCCGCCTCGCGGGCGATGCCCTTGACTTCCACCGTGCCGTCGGCGATTTCCGAGACTTCCAGTTCGAAGAGCTTGCGGATGAATTCGGGGTTGGCGCGGGTCAGGATGAGCTGGGTGCCCGGGGCCGGGGCGTCAATGGTCAGCAGCAGGAAGCGGATGCGGTCGCCGATCTGGTATTCCTCGCTGGGAACGCGTTCCTTGGCGGGCATGACGCCCTCGGCGTCGCCCAGGTCCACGATGACGTCGCTGCGTTCGAAGCGGCGGACGGTGCCGGTGACGATATCGCCGACGTGGTCCTTGTAGATGGCGTAGACCTTGTCCTTTTCGGCCATGCGCAGTTTCTGGATGATGGCCTGCTTGGCGGTCTGGGCGGCGATGCGCCCGAAATTGCGCGGGGTGACCTCGATTTCGATCAGGTCGCCGATCTGGTGCTTCTTGTCCGGGAACTGGACCTGGGCTTCGGTGACGGAGATTTCCTCCTGGCGGTTGCGGACAAAGTCCACCACCTCCAGGCTGGCGAAGGCCCGGATATCCAGCGTTTTGCGGTCGAGTTCGACGCGCAGATCCCGCACGCGGCCGATGCTTTTGCGCCCGGCGACCTGCAGGGCCGACTCGACCAGCTGGGCCAGTGTTTCGCGATCCAGCTTGCGTTCCCGCTCCATGTATTCAAATACGGTCAGCAATTCGTTGTTCATATTTCAAACCTCCTCCCCTTGCGGGGGAAAAGCCACCGCTCTGCCTGATATGCAAAAGAGTGGGAAGAACCCACTCTCACACCACAGCCAGAGCTATACGGACGCCGGGAACGCTACCCCGGATGGTGCGTTGGCGTCAACCCCCAATTCCGTTTATATTGGATTAAATCCACCGATTAAATCCGCGCCGGATCCGGCCCGTTCGGCAGGGGTTCCGCCCGTTCCGGAACACAGTTTATAAAGTCTATTCTCTCAAAACGGATCAAACAGGCGGTTGTCGTCGGGGCCGAACCAGCCGAGGGGGTGGGGGGAGGCGGGGCCGCCGGTGCGGCCGAGGGGCTCGGACGAGACATGGCCGTCGCACCAGGCCACGTTGGCCATTCCCCTGTGGCGGAAGTGGATAGAAGGCCATGGGGTGCCGCCTCCGGCGAACCGGGGCGGCTCGGCAAACGAGTATTCGATCAGCCGGGCGTTGGAGCCGCTGCCCTGGAGAAACGCGGCATCGGCGAACATGACGGTCTCGGAGGGGCGGGCGAGGGCGGCCGGGCGCATGCCGACCGCGGTGCCCTCCCCGCCGGGCAGGCAGAGTTCCGAGCCGACGCCGTGGGCATTGTATCCGTAGCCGCCGCAGGAAGCTTCGAACCCCTCGACGTCCGGGGCAAAGGCCGGGCAGCGGCGCACCCGGGCGCTGGCGCCGGTTCCGCCCAGGTAG